>NZ_JAPVZE010000001.1:300000-420594 GCF_041432205.1 Streptococcus sp. 27098_8_51 | reverse complement strand
AACGATTCTTGGACTTGTTTCCAACAGTTGAAAGTCTGGCCAATGCCCCTGAAGATCGTTTGTTGAAGGCTTGGGAGGGATTGGGCTATTATTCTCGAGTGCGCAATATGCAGGCTGCAGCCCAGCAGATTATGACTGACTTTGGGGGGCAATTTCCAAATACCTATGAAGGAATTTCTAGTTTAAAAGGGATTGGCCCTTACACTGCGGGAGCTATTTCCAGTATCGCTTTTAATTTGCCTGAGCCAGCGGTTGATGGCAATGTCATGCGGGTTTTGGCACGCTTGTTTGAGGTTGATCATGATATCGGAGTTCCCAGCAATCGCAAAATTTTTCAGGCAATGATGGAAATCTTGATTGACCCGAAACGACCAGGTGACTTTAACCAAGCTCTGATGGATTTAGGGTCTGACATAGAGGCTCCAGTTAACCCTCGACCAGAAGAAAGCCCTGTTAAGGACTTTAGCGCAGCCTATCAGAATGGGACTATGGATGTATATCCAATCAAAGAGCCCAAGAAAAAGCCCCTCCCAATCTATCTCAAGGCTTTGGTTGTACGCAATGACCGTGGGCAATATTTACTAGAGAAAAATGAAAGCGAGAAACTGCTAGCCGGTTTTTGGCATTTCCCCTTGATCGAAGTTGATGATTTCTCAAGTGATGACGATCAGCTAGATCTCTTTTCACAAGTCAAAGAGGAAAGCAGAGCATTTGGACCAAGCCCTCAAGAAAACTTAGAGCAAGATTATGATTTAGAAGTGAATTGGTCCCAGCAAGTATTTGACCAGGTCAAGCATGTATTTAGTCATCGGAAATGGCATATTCAAATCATCGCTGGTCAAGTGACGGAAACAAAACAGTTTTCTGACAGAGAAATTCGCTGGGTTTCTCCTCAGGAGTTTTCTGATTATCCACTTGCGAAACCTCAACAAAAAATTTGGCAGGCTTATAAAACAAATCTTGAAGATGAAGGCCTACAGTAGCCATTTGTGCCTTCTTTACATTTTTTTGTTATAATAGATAAAGAAAAGGTGATAAAATGAAAAAAATATTAATTGTAGATGATGAGAAACCAATCTCAGATATTATTAAGTTTAATATGGCCAAGGAAGGTTATGAAGTTGTAACAGCCTTCAATGGTCGTGAGGCAATCGAGCTATTTGAAGCTGAGCAACCGGATATTATTATCCTCGACTTGATGCTACCTGAAATTGATGGTTTAGAAGTTGCTAAAGCTATTCGTAAGACTAGTAGCGTGCCGATTATCATGCTATCAGCTAAGGATAGCGAATTTGACAAGGTTATTGGTTTAGAGTTAGGTGCAGATGATTATGTTACAAAACCTTTCTCAAACCGTGAGTTGCAGGCTCGTGTTAAGGCCCTTCTTCGTCGTACCGATCTAGTTTCAGTAGATAACCAAGAGTCTGATGAGAAGAAGACGCAACCTTTACAAATTGGTGATTTGGAAATCGTTCCAGATGCTTACGTGGCAAAGAAATATGGTGAGGAATTAGATTTAACCCACCGTGAGTTTGAACTCTTGTATCACTTGGCGTCTCATATTGGACAAGTGATTACGCGTGAACACTTGCTTGAGACTGTATGGGGTTATGACTATTTTGGTGATGTTCGTACTGTGGACGTGACCATTAGACGCTTGCGTGAGAAAATAGAAGATACTCCAAGTCGTCCAGAGTACATTCTCACACGTCGTGGTGTTGGATACTATATGAGAAATAATGATTGAAGATATTAGACAAACTATTCTGACCAGCGATTTTATCTTTATCTTGATTTTACTGGGCTTTATCCTGGTGGTGACCTTGCTGTTACTGGAAAATCGTCGGGATAATATCCGTCTGAAGGAGATAAATCAAAAGGTTAAGGACTTGATTGCAGGTGATTATTCTCAAGTTTTGGACTTGCAAGGAAGTACAGAAATCACCAATATCACCAATAATCTGAACGATTTGTCAGAAGTTATTCGTTTGACCCAAGAAAATCTGGAACAAGAGAGTAAACGATTGAACAGTATTCTTTCTTACATGACAGATGGCGTTCTTGCGACCAATCGTCGTGGCCAGATTACTATGATCAACGATATGGCCAAGAAACAGCTCGGTGTGCAGAAAGAAGATGTTCTGAATAAAAGTATCCTTGAATTGCTTAAGATAGAAGATGAGTATGAGCTGCGTGATCTAATTACACAGATTCCTGAGTTGACGATTGACTCCCAGGATGTGAATGGGGAATACCTGAGCCTTCGTGTACGTTTTGCTCTGGTTCGTCGTGAGTCAGGTTTCATCTCTGGTTTGGTTGCCGTTTTACATGATACGACCGAGCAGGAGAAGGAAGAGCGTGAGCGAAGACTCTTTGTTTCGAACGTGAGTCACGAGTTGCGAACTCCTTTGACCAGTGTTAAATCTTATCTTGAAGCCTTGGACGAGGGAGCTCTGTATGATCCTGTTGCTCCTGATTTTATCAAGGTTTCACTCGATGAAACCAACCGTATGATGCGGATGGTGACAGATCTCTTGCATCTCTCTCGTATTGATAATGCGACCACTCAGTTAGATGTGGAATTGATTAATTTTACAGCATTCATCACCTTTATTCTCAACCGCTTTGATAAGATGAGAAGCCAGGATGACGAGAAAAAATATGAGCTTGTCAGAGATTACCCTATTAATTCAGTTTGGATCGAGATTGATACCGATAAGATGACTCAGGTGATTGATAATATTCTTAACAATGCCATTAAGTACTCACCAGATGGTGGGAAAATCACTGTCAGCATGAAAACTACTGATGACCAGATGATTTTATCCATCAAAGACCAAGGTCTAGGTATTCCAAAGCAAGATTTGCCGAAGATTTTTGACCGCTTCTACCGTGTGGATCGTGCAAGAAGCCGGGCTCAAGGTGGAACTGGTCTAGGTCTGGCGATCGCAAAAGAAATCATCAAACAACACAATGGCTTTATATGGGCCAAAAGTGAATACGGTAAGGGCTCAACCTTTACCATAGTGCTCCCTTATGATAAGGATGCCGTAAAAGAAGAAATATGGGAGGACGAAATAGAAGACTAGAATGAGTGAAAAAGGCTTTAAATACAGTATTTTAGCATCAGGTTCCAGTGGAAATTCCTTTTATCTGGAAACCCCAAAAAAGAAAATCCTAGTAGATGCAGGCCTGTCTGGTAAGAAAATTACAAGTCTGCTAGCTGAAATCAATCGCAAACCAGAAGATCTGGATGCGATTTTGATTACGCATGAGCACTCAGACCATATCCATGGAGTCGGTGTCTTGGCTCGTAAATATGGCATGGATCTTTACGCCAATGAAAAGACTTGGCAGGCTATGGAAAATAGTAAGTATCTTGGCAAGGTTGATTCTTCGCAAAAGCATATCTTTGAAATGGGCAAAACCAAAACCTTTGGTGATATCGATATTGAGAGTTTTGGTGTTAGCCATGATGCGGCAGCACCACAGTTTTACCGATTTATGAAAGACGACAAGAGCTTCGTTATGCTGACCGATACAGGTTATGTAAGTGACCGTATGGCAGGAATTGTCGAGAATGCGGACGGCTACCTCATCGAGTCCAACCACGATGTGGAGATTTTGCGAGCAGGATCTTACGCTTGGCGTCTCAAACAGCGAATCCTGTCGGATCTCGGTCACCTCTCTAACGAAGACGGTGCTGAAGCCATGATTCGTGCAATGGGAAATCGAACCAAGAAAATTTATCTTGGTCACTTGTCCAAAGAGAACAATATCAAGGAGCTGGCTCACATGACCATGGTCAACCAGCTAGCCCAAGCGGATTTGGGAGTCGGAGTAGACTTTAAAGTTTACGATACCTCACCAGATACTGCAACACCATTGACAGATATATAAAAAAGAAGGCGAGTGCCTTCTTTTGTTGTTTTTTTACAATCCAGCAAAGTCCTTGATTTCTTGAGCTGACATAGAAGAGTCGCAACGGACCTTAATCTCTCCATTTTCAACATGAACAAATCCTGGTACAGTTGGGATTTCATAGCGTGAACGGAAATCTTGTAAAGCTTCTAGTTGGCTTGGTTCTTCACTATTGATGAAATAGATGTGTGCTTTGGTTTCAGCTACCACACCAGCCAAAGTGCCAGCAAATTTACGGCAGTAAGGGCAAGTTTTGCGACCGATAAAGAATGTAGCAGTTTCTTTTTTATCAAGAGCTTCTTGCGCACGCGCAACAGTTGTCACTTCAAGATCTTTAATGTTTTCTAAAAATTGTTCCATGAGTTTTCCTCGCTTTCTTTTAAATCTAGTATGCCATAAAGTTTTTAAAAATGCTTAGATTTGATACGAAAAAAGATGAGATCAGTTGATCTCATCTTTTAATTGTTTATTTTACAAAGGCATTGATTTCAGCTTCGATATTAGCAATCTTAGATTGTGAATCTTCGTTGCTTTCTCCAACAACAGCAATGTAGAACTTGATTTTTGGTTCAGTACCGGAAGGACGAACTGCAATCCATGAACCGTCAGCAAGCGTGTATTTCAACACATCACTTGGAGGAGTTGTCAAGTTTGTAACAGTACCGTCAGCAGCAGTGGATGTTTGTGCTTTAAAGTCTTCTACGACTGTAATAGCTGTTGCGTTCCATTCTTTAGGCCCGTTTTCACGGAATTTCGCCATGATCGCTTTGATTTGCTCAGCACCATCGACACCTGAAAGGGTAACAGATATTGTCTTTTCTGCGTAGTAGCCGTATTCTTTGTAGATTTCTTCGATACCGTCAGCAAGAGTCAAACCACGAGAGCGGTAGTAGGCAGCAAGTTCAGCAACGACAAGGACAGCTTGGATAGCATCTTTATCACGTACGAATGGTTTAATCAAGTAACCGAAGCTTTCTTCAAATCCCATCATGTAAGTGTGATTGTGTTTTTCTTCAAATTCTTGAATCTTTTCAGCAATAAATTTAAAACCGGTCAAGACGTTGAACATAGTCGCGCCGTAGCTTTCAGCAATCTTCGTTACCAAGTCAGTTGATACGATAGATTTGCAAAGGGCTGCATTTTCTGGAAGAGTGCCAGCATTTTTGTGAGCTTCCAAGATGTACTTAGCCATGATAGCACCGATTTGGTTCCCTGAAAGGTTGAGGTAGCTACCGTCTTTTTGAAGAACTTCAACACCAACACGGTCAGCGTCAGGGTCAGTTGCGACAAGAACATCAGCACCTACTTGGCGACCAAGTTCTTCAGCAAGAGCAAAGGCTGCTTGGCTTTCTGGGTTTGGTGATTTTACAGTTGAGAAGTCAGGGTCTGGAGTTGCTTGAGCTTCAACGACCTGAACAGAGTCAAATCCTGCTTGAGCAAGAGCGCGACGAGCCAACATTTCACCAGTACCATGGAGTGGAGTGTAGACAATTTTCATGTCTTTACCGAATTCTTCAATCAAGGTTGGGTTGATGTTTACGTCTTTAACTTCTTTAAGGTATTCTGCATCAACAGCTTCGCCGATAACTTCAATCAAGCCAGAAGCTTTTTCAGCTTCGACATCAGCAACTTCCACAGCGAATGGATTTTCGATAGCACGAATATAAGTAGTCAAAGCGTCTGCATCGTGTGGAGGCATTTGTCCACCGTCTTCTCCGTAAACCTTGTAACCGTTAAATGGAGCAGGGTTGTGACTGGCAGTAATCATGATACCTGCGAAACAGTTGAGGTGACGAACTGCAAATGAGAGTTCTGGAGTTGGACGGAGGCTTTCAAATACGTAAGATTTGATACCATGTTTTGCAAGAACTGCCGCAGATTCAAAGGCAAACTCAGGTGAGAAGTGACGGCTATCGTAGGCAATTGCTACACCACGTTCTTTTTCGTTTCCACCTTTTGACTCAATCAAACGAGCCAAACCCTCAGTTGCTTGACGAACAACATAGATATTGATACGGTTTGTACCAGCACCGATCAAACCACGCATACCTGCAGTACCAAATTCAAGATTTGTATAGAAGGCATCTTCCTTTGTTTTTTCGTCCATATTTTCCAAATCTTGACGAAGGTAGTCTGGAAGGTCAGCAAAATCGACCCATTTTTGATAATTTTCTTGGTAAGTCATAGAGTGTCTCCTTTGTTTATTGCTTTAATCGCTTTCATTATATCACGATTTGACATTTTAGTAAAACGTTAGCATAACTTAAAATGTAGGAAATTTACTTATGCACTTTAGCGGGAAAATGGTGGGAACTGTGCTTACTTATACTAAGTTAGCGATGAAAATTAATTATTAGATACTTTATAACATGAAAGTTTATAATTGATTTTGTAGGTTTGTTGAAGAAAAAAATCAAAAATATTGTTATATTCTATTCTTTTTATAAAGAATCCTTTAATGTATCAAATGAACAGATAGAAAAATTTAAGTTAAAACTCTATAAATTTAAGATATTTTGAAAATATCTGGTTTCTGTTTTGATTTTTATTCTGCGTATGGTAAAATATAGTAAATCATTAAAGGAGAATCCATTATGAAAAAAATTCTTAAGCATTCTGCCTTGCTTTTATCAGCTTTAGCACTGGTTGCCTGTGGAGCTCAAAAAAAAGCAAGCGACAATGGTACAGCTTCAAACTCTAATTTTGAGGTTTCTGTAAAAGACGGTATGTATGTATTGCCTAAAGATGAGGATTCATCATCAACATACCTTGCACTTCAAGTCGAAATCAAGAACAATCGTGATAAACAGTTTAGTTTTACTAGCCAAGATATCACGCTATACAATGAAAAGGATGAAAAATTACAACCAATTCAAGTTTATGAAAGCGACAGTAAAACTAAATTTATGTCATATGGTGACAGTCTTTCTAAAGGAAAGAGCGTTGCTGGTTATGTAGTGTATGAAGTAGACAAGAATGCTAAGTATGAACTTCACTTCGCGCCTAGCTTTTACGATGACATCAAAGAAAATTCTAAAAAGAATAACGATGTAGCAATCAAGGTGGATCCAAGTCAGTATGAAGACAATATTGATGAAGCAAAAGATGTAATGAAAAAATATGTTGATGCTGTTTACCTTAATGGGGAAAGCTCTGGTGGTGGAACGAACCTAAGTGCTACTGACAAAAAGTCGCAAGTTGTAGCACTTGCTGATGATAAAAAATCTTCTGATAATAGTGCTGAATTCACAAACGATGCGAAAGCTGATAAAGAAGAGTTTATCAAGAAATTTACAGAGTCATTCGGAAAAGGTTTCTATAACTACAAACCGTCTGATTCAGAACTTAGAACATTCGCAGATGCTTACATCAAAGCAAATGCTAAGAGAGCAAAAGTTGATTACAAGGTGAAGACATACTTGCCAGACTATGCTGTTGTTTATGTTCGACCAGAAACAATCGACTTGGATAACTTGAATGTTTATGAATTGAGCCGTAAGTTCTATGAAGAAAACAAAGGTAAATATAGCAACTACTCAGAAGCTATGAAAGCTGGTGAGAAATACATTTTGGAAAATGCACCGAGTCAATTTGATTCAACTCCACTAGACACTAGTGATAACATGAAGAAAGAGGGTTATGAAATTAAAATGACTAAGAAAGATGGAAAATGGACCATCGATACCTCTTCTAAAAACTATGAATTGAAAGATATGGCTCGCACATTCCGTGGAGGCATTGGATACTAAGATGAAAGGTTCGAGTTTATGACTCGAACTTTTTTCGTTGCAATTGTGCAAAAGAGAAAAAGATAGTAAAATAGAGATATGATTATTCTACAAGCCAATAAAATTGAACGCTCTTTTGCAGGAGAGGTTCTTTTTGATAATATTAATCTGCAGGTTGATGAACGTGATCGGATTGCCCTCGTTGGGAAAAATGGTGCGGGTAAGTCTACTCTTTTGAAGATTTTGGTTGGAGAAGAGGAGCCAACTAGTGGAGAAATCAATAAGAAAAAAGATATCTCTCTGTCTTACCTAGCCCAAGATAGCCGTTTTGAGTCTGAAAATACCATTTATGATGAAATGCTTCACGTCTTTGATGACTTGCGTCGGGCAGAGACACAACTGCGTCAGATGGAGTTGGAGATGGGTGAAAAGTCTGGTGAAGATTTAGATAAACTGATGGCGGATTATGATCGTTTATCAGAGAATTTCCGCCAGGCTGGTGGCTTTACCTACGAAGCTGATATCCGCGCTATCTTGAATGGTTTCAAGTTTGACGAGTCTATGTGGCAGATGAAAATTGCTGAGCTTTCAGGTGGTCAAAATACTCGGCTTGCTCTGGCCAAAATGCTCCTTGAAAAACCAAATCTCTTGGTCTTGGACGAGCCGACCAACCACTTGGATATTGAAACCATTGCCTGGTTGGAAAATTACCTAGTCAACTACAGTGGCGCTCTCATCATTGTTAGTCACGACCGTTATTTCTTGGACAAGGTTGCAACAATTACGCTCGATTTGACCAAGCATTCTTTGGATCGCTATGTGGGGAATTACTCTCGTTTTGTTGAACAAAAAGAGCAAAAACTAGCAACTGAGGCAAAAAACTATGAGAAACAGCAGAAGGAAATCGCTGCTCTGGAAGATTTTGTTAATCGCAATCTAGTAAGAGCTTCGACAACCAAACGTGCCCAATCGCGCCGTAAACAACTGGAAAAAATGGAGCGATTGGATAAACCTGAAGCTGGGAAGAAATCAGCTAATATGACCTTCCAGGCTGAAAAAACATCTGGTAATGTTGTCCTAACAGTTGAAAATGCAGCCATTGGTTATGATGGAGAAATACTCTCTGAGCCAATCAATCTGGACCTTCGTAAAATGAATGCTGTTGCCATCGTTGGACCAAACGGCATCGGGAAGTCAACCTTTATCAAGTCTATTGTGGATCAGATTCCCTTTATCAAAGGAGAGAAGCGTTTTGGTGCCAATGTTGAGGTTGGATACTATGATCAGACTCAAAGTAAGCTAACACCAAGTAATACTGTTCTAGATGAACTTTGGAATGATTTTAAACTGACACCAGAAGTTGAAATCCGCAACCGCCTTGGTGCCTTCCTTTTCTCAGGAGATGATGTTAAAAAATCAGTTGGCATGCTGTCAGGTGGTGAACGAGCTCGTCTGTTGCTTGCCAAACTTTCAATGGAAAACAATAACTTCTTGATTCTGGATGAGCCAACCAACCACTTGGATATTGATAGCAAGGAAGTGTTGGAAAATGCCTTGATTGACTTTGACGGAACCTTGTTGTTTGTTAGTCACGACCGTTACTTTATCAATCGTGTAGCCACTCATGTACTGGAATTGTCTGAGAGTGGTTCAACCCTCTATCTAGGAGATTATGACTACTATGTTGAAAAGAAAGCAGAAGTTGAAATGGCTCAGGCTGAGGAAGATTTAACTAGCAATCAAGCAAAAGAAGCAAGCCCAGTCAATGACTACCAAGCTCAGAAAGAAAGTCAGAAAGAAGCCCGTAAGCTCATGCGCCAAATAGAGAGTTTAGAGGCTGAAATCGAAGAGTTAGAAACTCAAAGCCAAGCCATTTCTGAAAAAATGCTGGAAACCAATGATGCTGAAAAGCTCATGGAATTGCAGACTGAACTGGACAAAATTAGCCATCGTCAGGAAGAAGCCATGCTTGAGTGGGAAGAATTATCAGAGCAGGTGTAAAGATGAAACATCTAGGAAAGGTATTTCGTGAATTTCGAACAAGTGGAAAGTATTCCTTAAAAGAGGCGGCAGGTGAATCATGTTCAACCTCTCAGCTATCTCGCTTCGAGCTTGGGGAGTCTGATCTAGCAGTTTCTCGTTTCTTTGAGATTTTGGATAATATTCATGTGACTATTGAAAATTTCATGGACAAGGCTAGAGATTTTCAAAATCATGAACATGTTGCCTTGATGGCACAGATTATTCCGCTTTACTACTCAAATGATATTGCAGGTTTTCAAAAGCTTCAAAAGGAACAGCTTGAGAAAGCAAAGAGTTCGACCAATCCCCTCTATTTTGAACTGAATTGGATTCTGCTACAAGGTCTGATTTGTCAAAGAGATGCTCGTTACACGATGAGTCAGAGTGATTTGGAAAAGGTAGCAGATTATCTTTTTCAAACAGAAGAATGGACTATGTATGAGTTGATTCTTTTCGGTAATCTCTATACTTTCTACAATGTGGACTATGTAGCTTGGATTGGCAGAGAAGTGATGGAGAGGGAAGACTACTACAAGGAAATTGGTCGTCATCGAAAACTTGTTTTGATTTTAGCTCTTAACTGTTACCAGCATTGTTTGGAAAATCGATCCTTTGCGGATGCGGACTATTTTGAGGGCTATGTGGAGAAGTTGATTGGAAATGGTATCAAGCTTTATGAGCGCAATATCTTCCATTATCTCAAAGGTTTCGCCCTCTACCAGAGAGACTTGAAAGAAGAGGGTTGTAGTCAGATGCAGGAGGCTATGCATATTTTTGATTTGCTTGGACTTCCAGAGCAAGTGGCTTACTATCAGGAACATTATGAAAAATTTGTAAATGCTTAAATTTCCCAAATAAGGGAAAAATAAAGAGACTCCTTTCAGTTTTGATACAATAGTTTCAAAATTTGAGAGGAGCTTTTTATATGAATCGACATGCAATCCAGTTGATTAGTCGTGGGGCTATTAATAAAATAGGGAATATGCTCTATGATTATGGAAACAGTGTTTGGTTGGCGTCAATGGGAACGATAGGACAGACTGTTCTTGGGATTTATCAGATTTCTGAACTCGTCACATCAATTCTAGTCAATCCCTTTGGTGGAGTGATTTCAGACCGCTTTTCGCGTCGCAAAATTTTGATGACGACGGACTTGATTTGTGGCATTCTTTGCTTAGCTATTTCTTTCATCAGAAATGATAGCTTGATGATTGCTGCCTTGATTTTTGCCAATATTGTTCAGGCGGTTGCCTTTGCATTTTCTCGTACAGCCAATAAAGCCATTATAACTGATGTTGTAGAGAAAGACGAGATTGTGACCTATAATGCTCGCTTAGAGCTCGTTTTGCAGGTTGTAGGTGTTAGCTCCCCTGTACTTTCTTTCCTCGTTTTACAATTTGCCAGTCTCCATATGACGCTTGTTTTAGATGCCATTAGTTTTTTCATCGCATTTACCTTAGTAGCTTTTCTACCCAAAAAAGAGACTCAGTTACAAGAGAAAAAGACTTTCAGCTGGAAAAATATTTTTGCTGATATGAGGGAAGGACTTGGCTATATCTGGCACCAGAAAGAGATCTTTTTCCTTTTGGTAGTAGCTTCGAGTGTTAATTTCTTTTTTGCAGCTTTTGAATTTCTCCTCCCTTTTTCAAATCGACTATACGGGGTAGAAGGAGCTTATGCAACTATTTTGACTATGGGCGCTATTGGTTCGATTATCGGAGCTCTTCTAGCTAGCAAAATAAAGGCAGGTGTTTATAATCTTTTGATTCTATTGGCCTTGACTGGAGTTGGGGTTTTTATGATGGGGTTACCATTGCCAACTTTTCTTTCCTTTTCTGGAAATTTAGTTTGTGAACTGTTTATGACGATATTTAATATTCACTTTTTTACTCAGGTGCAAACAAAGGTTGAGGGGGAATACTTGGGAAGAGTACTAAGCACCATTTTTACCTTAGCCATCCTATTTATGCCGATTGCAAAAGGCTTTATGACGGTGCTACCAAGTGTCCATCTCTCTTCTTTTCTGATAATTGGAAGCGGTGTCATCGTCTTGTCTTGTTTATCCCTCGTTTATGTGCGAAGTCATTTTAAAAAAGAGTTATAATTTCTTTTTTTAAGAAAATATTACACTACAAACCATTTTTCAGTCCTTCTCTATTGTGAGGAGGGCTTGCTTTGTGGTAAAATGGGATTATGAATGAAAGAATGAATGAGTTAGTTGCCTTACTTAACTGCTATGCGACCGAGTACTATACGAGTGACAATCCCTCGGTTTCAGATAGCGAGTATGATCGCCTCTACCGAGAGTTGGTCGAATTGGAAGCCGCCTATCCGGATCAAGTTTTAGCGGACAGTCCGACCCATCGTGTTGGTGGTAAGGTTTTAGATGGTTTTGAAAAATACAGTCATCAGTATCCTCTATACAGTTTGCAGGATGCTTTTTCACGTGAAGAGTTAGAAGCTTTTGATGCGCGTGTTCGAAAGGAATTACCCCACCCGACCTATATTTGTGAGCTGAAAATCGATGGTTTGTCTATCTCGCTGACGTATGAAAAGGGGATTTTGGTTGTCGGTGCCACTCGTGGTGATGGTTCTATTGGAGAGAATATCACTGAAAATCTCAAGCGTGTCAAGGACATTCCTTTGACCTTGCCAGAAGAACTTGATATCACTGTTCGTGGAGAGTGTTACATGCCACGCGCTTCATTTGACCAGGTCAACCAAGCTCGCCAAGAAAATGGAGAGCCTGAATTTGCTAATCCTCGTAACGCAGCTGCAGGAACCCTCCGTCAGCTGGATACAGCAGTAGTGGCCAAACGCAATCTTGCGACTTTCCTCTATCAAGAAGCCAGCCCTTCTACTCGTGATAGTCAAGAAAAAGTCTTGGAGCATCTTGAACAGCTTGGTTTTGTAGTTAATCCTAAACGAATATTGGCTAAAAGTATAGATGAGATATGGGATTTCATCCAAGAAGTAGGACAAGAACGGGAGAAACTTCCTTACGATATTGATGGAGT
Organism: Streptococcus sp. 27098_8_51; assembly: GCF_041432205.1. Classification (GTDB taxonomy): domain Bacteria; phylum Bacillota; class Bacilli; order Lactobacillales; family Streptococcaceae; genus Streptococcus. The sequence continues at coordinate 407,906 of NZ_JAPVZE010000001.1, read as the reverse complement.
GGTCATCAAGGTCAACGACCTAGCAGGTCAAGAAGAACTCGGCTTTACTGTTAAAGCGCCCAAGTGGGCAATCGCCTATAAATTTCCCGCTGAAGAAAAAGAAGCCCAGCTCCTTTCAGTTGACTGGACAGTAGGTCGTACGGGTGTTGTGACTCCGACTGCCAATCTAACACCTGTTCAGCTTGCTGGGACAACTGTTAGCCGTGCAACATTGCATAATGTAGATTATATCGCTGAAAAGGATATCCGAAAAGATGATACGGTAATCGTTTATAAGGCTGGAGATATCATCCCTGCTGTTTTGCGTGTTGTAGAGTCTAAACGTGTTTCTGAAGAAAAACTAGATATTCCGACTAACTGTCCGAGCTGTGACAGTCAGTTGCTTCATTTTGAAGATGAAGTGGCTCTTCGTTGTATCAATCCTCGTTGTCCTGCTCAAATCATGGAAGGCTTGATTCACTTTACCTCTCGAGACGCCATGAATATTACAGGACTTGGTCCATCTATTGTTGAAAAGCTTTTTGCTGCCAATTTAGTCAAGGATGTGGCAGATATTTACCGTTTGAAAGAAGATGATTTCCTCCTTTTAGAAGGTGTCAAGGAAAAGTCTGCTTCTAAACTGTATCAGGCCATTCAAGCATCCAAGGAAAACTCTGCTGAAAAGCTCTTGTTTGGTCTGGGAATTCGCCATGTCGGAAGCAAGGCTAGCCAACTCTTGCTCCAACATTTCCACTCTATTGAAAATCTAGCCCAAGCTGATCCTGAGGAAGTAGCAAGTATCGAGAGCTTGGGTAGTGTGATTGCACAAAGACTTCAGACTTATTTTGCTACAGAAGGGTCGAATATTCTCTTAGACGAGTTGAAAGAAGCTGGAGTCAATCTGGACTACAAAGGACAGACAGTAGTAGCGGATGCGGCCTTGTCAGGTTTGACCGTTGTATTAACTGGAAAATTGGAACGTCTCACACGCTCAGAAGCCAAAAATAAACTCGAAAGTCTAGGTGCCAAAGTCACAGGCAGTGTATCTAAGAAAACGAATCTTGTCGTAGCAGGAGCAGATGCAGGAAGCAAGCTCCAAAAAGCACAAGAACTTGGTATCGAAGTTCGAGATGAGGCCTGGCTAGAAAGTTTGTAAAGAATAGTTGAAAAATAGATGTTAGATAGTCTGGAACTATCTCTCCTGATGTGTTTTTATATCTATTAAAGCTATTCTATATTGTGCTGAAATTCCCGTTAAATTCTTCAGCATGACTTAAAAATTAAAATTAGGAATTAGGAAAAGAAATGTATAGATACCCTGTAGTCATCCATTTTCACCGAAAAAATGGGGATTATGATGCTTGTTCATTCAGTAGAAAACAAGCAGATGTTAAAGAAAATTTGTATTATGAAAATGATTATTTTGGAGCAAAATTCTCCTTTACAGTTACAAGTGCAGAAATGCTCGATACTTTGACCTTTTCTGTCGAAATTGATGGAAAAACAAAAGACTATCTCCTACGGTTTAACTATTATCCACTGTTGACTGAGGTTTGGATATTAGATGGTGATGAGACGGTTTATTATTCTGAAAATCCAGCTATTGCAAGTCCTTGCTATAAAGATCGAAACCCGTTTGCTTTTGATAAAGCCTTTCACAGTGAAAGTTTCGATCATCATTGGGGATATCAAGGAGAGTTAGGTTATAGTATCTCAGACTACCAGACAAGCTTTAAACTCTGGGCTCCAACCGCTACAGCAGTCCAAGTGGTCGTTTATGAAAATACAAGTAACGACGCGCCGATTTGGAAAACCTTTAATCTAAAGCGAGGGAATAGCTATTCATACAGTCATAAATACAATACCATTGGTGTTTGGAGTGTAGACCTGGATGAAAATCTTGCAGGTAAAGCCTATCAGTATCAGATTGAGTTTCCGCACCACCAGACCTTGACACGAGACCCATACACTATCGCTACAAGTCCTGATGGAAAACGTTCCGTAATCCTCTCTCAGCAAGATAGACAAGTAGAAGGATTTAAAGTCAAACATGGGACAGACGCTCCTTGGCGTTTGGAAAACCCATGTAAAGCCGTTATCTGTGAGATGCACATTCGTGATTTTACAAAATCACCGACATCTGGAGTTCCAGAAAATCTTCGAGGGACCTTCCTTGGGGCTGCCCAGACTGGAACGGTTAACCAGTATGGTCAAGCAACTGCCTTTGACTATATCAAAGAACTCGGCTGTAATTATGTTCAGCTTCAACCAATCTTTGATCGCCATAAGGAATATGATGAGGATGGAAATGTAACCTATAACTGGGGCTATGATCCTCAAAACTACAATGCACCAGAACCAAGTTTCTCTAGCAATCCAGATGATCCTGGACAGGTTATTCGAGACCTCAAGACCATGATTCAGGCATATCATGATGCGGGAATCGGTGTCATTATGGATGTCGTTTACAACCATACCTTTTCAACGGTCGATGCACCTTTCCAAACAACCGTTCCTGATTATTACTATCGTATGAATCCAGATGGAACCTTCCAAAACGGTACAGGTGTAGGAAATGAAACCGCAAGCGAACACGAAATGTACCGCAAGTATATGATTGACTCACTCCTTTATTGGGTGAAAGAATACAATATTGACGGTTTCCGTTTTGACTTGATGGGAATTCACGATGTCAAAACCATGCAGGCGATTCGTTGGGCACTTGATGAAGTTGATCCTCGTATTATCACTTATGGAGAAGGTTGGGATATGGGGACCGGCCTTGCACCTTATGATAAGGCCAAAAAGGACAATGCCTACCAGATGCCAAATATCGGATTCTTCAACGATGATCAGCGTGATGCGATTAAAGGAGGAGAAGTTTATGGTGCAATCAAGTCAGGATTTGTCAGCGGTGCAGCCACCGAACCTATCGTAGCCAAGGCTATTCTTGGTAGCCGAGAGTTGGGCTCTTATCTGAGTCCAAACCAGGTTCTCAACTATGTTGAAGCCCATGACAATTACAATCTTCATGACCTGCTGGCGACGCTTCATCCTGATCAAAGTTCTGACCAGATTATGCGCAAGGTTGAGACAGCGACAGCAATGAACCTGCTCATGCAAGGAATGTCCTTTATGGAAATTGGCCAAGAATTTGGTCGAACCAAACTCCTTGCTACTGGAGAAAATGGCGAGCTGACTGCGGCAGATAGAGAACGGGCCATGAACAGCTACAATGCTCCAGATAGTGTCAACCAGGTCAACTGGGATTTAATCAATGAGAGACAAGAGAGCATTGACTTTATTCGTCAGATTATTCGCCTAAAAACACAAACGCGTGCTTTCTCCTATCCTACATACGAAGAAGTTTATCGCCATGTCTTCGTCCATACAGCTGCTGAAAATAGTGGGTGGATTGTTTACGAAATTCACGGCGGATCAGAGCACTTATTGGTGGTATTCAATGCCAAGGGAACTTCCTTCTACTTTGAAAATGCAGGAAATCTAGAAATGCTTGTGACAAATAGTCGTTCTCAAGAGTCTAATGTGATTGATGATATCAGCGTTGCAGTCTTGAAGGTACTTTCATAGTAAATGCTACAAAAAGGTTTAGTTAAAACTAGACCTTTTTTGATTTTTATTGAAAAACCAATATCTAATAGGAATAAATTTCAAATAATTTGAAGAATCAAGTTTGTGAAAAAAATATCAATATTTTCCAAAAAGGGGTTGTAATTTTCTGAAAATTTGATAAAATAAGTTTTAATCATTTTCAGGAGGAAGAGAATTTGACAAATTATCAGAATTTAGTGAATGGAAAATGGAAATCATCGGAAAATGAAATTGCCATCTATTCTCCCATCAATCAAGAAAAACTGGGGACAGTACCCGCTATGAGTCAGGCTGAAGTAGATGAGGCTATGGAAGCAGCGCGTACAGCTCTCCCAGCATGGCGTGATTTAGCACCAGTTGAGCGTGCAGCTTATTTGCATAAGACAGCAGACATTTTGGAACGTGATAACGAAAAAATTGGTACGATTCTTGCCAAAGAGGTTGCAAAAGGGATTAAAGCAGCCATTGGAGAAGTAGTACGTACAGCAGAATTGATTCGTTTTGCTGCTGAGGAAGGTCTCCGTATCACTGGACAAGCAATGGAAGGTGGCGGTTTTGAAGCTGCAAGTAAAAATAAACTAGCTGTTGTCCGTCGTGAGCCAGTTGGGGTCGTCCTAGCTATTGCACCATTTAACTATCCAGTCAACCTTTCTGGATCTAAGATTGCTCCAGCTTTGATTGCAGGAAATGTCGTTATGTTTAAACCACCAACACAAGGATCTATTTCTGGTCTTTTGTTGGCTAAAGCATTTGACGAAGCAGGAATCCCAGCAGGTGTCTTTAACACCATCACTGGACGTGGTTCTGAAATCGGAGACTACATCATCGAACACAAGGAAGTGAACTTCATTAACTTTACAGGTTCAACACCGATTGGGGAGCGTATTGGTCGTTTAGCTGGTATGCGCCCAATTATGCTTGAACTTGGTGGAAAAGATGCAGCAATTGTCTTAGAAGATGCAGATTTAGAAAATGCAGCTAAGCAAATCGTAGGTGGAGCTTTTAGCTACTCTGGTCAGCGTTGTACTGCCATCAAACGTGTTTTGGTTGTGGAAAACGTAGCAGACAGATTGGCAGAATTGCTCCAAGCTGAAGTTGCTAAGCTAACAGTAGGCAATCCATTTGACAATGCAGATATCACGCCAGTTATTGATAATGCTTCAGCTGATTTCATCTGGGGATTGATTGAAGACGCTCAAGAAAAAGGAGCCAAAGCACTCAGTCCAATCAAACGTGAGAATAATCTCATTTGGCCAGGACTTTTTGATTATGTCACAAGAGATATGAAATTAGCCTGGGAAGAACCATTTGGACCTGTTCTCCCAATTATTCGAGTTTCAGATGCTAATGAAGCGGTAGAAATTGCTAATGAATCTGAGTTTGGTCTTCAATCCTCTGTCTTTACAAATGACTTTAAGAAGGCATTTGAAATCGCTGAAAAACTTGAAGTTGGTACCGTTCATATTAATAATAAAACACAACGTGGACCAGATAATTTCCCATTCCTTGGTGTAAAAGGTTCTGGTGCGGGAGTGCAAGGAATTAAATATAGTATCGAAGCGATGACAAATGTCAAATCCATTGTTTTTGATGTGAGATAATTTATAAAATCAGGAAAATAACTTCCTGATTTTATTTTTTTCAAAATAATACAGTAAAAAATTGATGAAAAACGAATATTCTGGTATTATAATAAAAAAATATATGGAAATTGTTTCGTGTTCTATTTTCTGGATATCTTTTTTAAAATGCTAGGTAATTTTTTGAAGACTTTCATAAAAAAATATGATTTCCTTCGTAAATTACTTGAAAGTTATCTTAAAAGAGTGTATAATAGAATTATAGAAAACGCTTACAAAAGAAAGGGGATTGAATGAATAATCAAGAAGCATTAAGAACCTTTACTACAGGTGAGAACTTTCACCTCCAGCATTATTTAGGAGCGCATAGAGAGGAGAAAAACGGAGAAATAGGCTATACCTTTAGGGTTTGGGCCCCGAATGCACAAGCAGTTCATCTAGTTGGTGATTTTACCGATTGGGTTGAGAATCAGATTCCCATGGTTCGTAATGAAGCAGGTGTTTGGGAAGTCTTTACGAGTCAAGCTCAGGATGGTCAGATTTATAAATATCATATCACGCGTGGAAATGGTCACCAGATTATGAAGATCGATCCATTGGCAGTTTATTTTGAAGCTAGACCGGGTACAGGAGCTGTTTTGACCAATATCCGTGAAAAGAAATGGAAAGATGGCCTTTGGTTAGCACGTCGCAAACGTCTGGGATTTTTCGAGAGACCAGTTAATATATATGAAGCCCATGCAGGATCTTGGAAGAGAAATCCAGATGGTAGTCCCTATACTTTTTCGCAACTGAAAGACGAGTTGATTCCATACTTAGTTGAGATGAACTATACACATATTGAGTTCATGCCTTTAATGGCTCACCCACTTGGATTGAGCTGGGGCTATCAACTTATGGGTTACTTTGCTTTTGAACATTCCTATGGTACACCTGACGAGTTTCAAGATTTCGTTGAAGAGTGTCATATAAATAATATCGGTGTTATCGTCGACTGGGTTCCAGGTCATTTCACTATTAATGATGATGCCTTGGCATATTATGACGGTACACCAACTTTTGAATACCAAGATCACAACAAGGCTCATAACTATGGTTGGGGTGCTCTGAATTTTGACCTCGGGAAAAATGAGGTCCAATCTTTCCTGATTTCAAGTATTAAATTTTGGATTGATTTTTACCACTTAGATGGTATTCGGGTCGATGCAGTGAGCAATATGCTGTATCTAGATTATGATAATGCTCCTTGGACTCCAAATAAGGACGGCGGAAATCTTAACTACGAGGGTTATTATTTCCTTCAACGGTTGAACACAGTGATTAAGTTAGCTCATCCAGATATCATGATGATTGCAGAAGAAAGTTCATCAGCAACAAAGATTACTGGCATGAAAGAAATGGGCGGCCTTGGGTTTGACTATAAATGGAATATGGGCTGGATGAACGACATTCTCCGTTTCTACGAGGAAGATCCGATTTATCGCAAGTATGACTTTAATCTTGTGACTTTCAGCTTTATGTATGTTTTCAATGAAAACTATCTCCTGCCTTTCTCACATGATGAAGTAGTTCATGGTAAGAAGAGTATGATGCATAAGATGTGGGGAGATCGCTACAATCAGTTCGCTGGTCTGCGCAACCTCTACACCTATCAAATTTGTCATCCAGGTAAGAAACTCTTGTTCATGGGTAGTGAGTACGGACAATTCCTCGAGTGGAAGTCCGAGGAGCAGTTGGAGTGGTCTAATCTAGAAGATCCGATGAATGCCAAGATGAAGCATTTTACTTCACAACTGAATCAATTCTATAAAGAGCATCGTTGTCTGTGGGAAATTGATACTAGTTATGATGGTATCGAGATTATCGATGCTGATAATAGAGATCAGAGTGTCCTTTCCTTTATTCGTAAGGGCAAGAAGGACGAAATGTTAGTCTGTGTCTTTAACATGGCACCAGTTGAACGTAAGGACTTTACGATTGGTTTACCTGTTGCAGGTATTTACGAAGAAGTTTGGAATACAGAATTAGAAGAATGGGGAGGTGTGTGGAAAGAGCACAATCAAACAGTTCAGACTCAAGAAGGCTTATGGAAAGATTATGAGCAGACTTTGACCTTTACCTTGCCTGCCATGGGAGCAAGCATCTGGAAGATCAAGCGTCGTTTGAAACAAGCTAAGAAAAAAGAATAATGGGCTGTTGATGATATTTTTTAGTTTTTAAAAACGGATGTACTTGTATTGGACTTGAAACACAAGAGAAATGGATTTCCTATTATTTTTATAAAAAGTTTGACTTCCGACCTTCTTTCGATTTTAACGTTCACATGTCTTTATAAAGGAGTAGAAAATGAAGAATGAAATGCTAGCTTTGATCCTTGCGGGTGGGCAAGGAACACGTCTCGGAAAACTCACTCAAAGCATTGCCAAACCGGCAGTGCAATTCGGTGGGCGCTACCGTATCATTGACTTTGCTCTTTCCAACTGTGCAAACTCTGGAATCCATAATGTTGGTGTGATTACGCAGTACCAACCTCTTGCTTTGAACAACCATATTGGAAATGGTTCGAGCTGGGGATTGGATGGTATCAATTCAGGTGTCTCTATTTTACAACCTTATTCAGCCAGCGAAGGAAACCGTTGGTTTGAAGGGACTAGTCACGCTATCTACCAAAACATTGACTACATCGACAGTGTTAATCCTGAGTATGTTTTGATTCTTTCTGGTGACCACATCTACAAGATGGACTACGATGATATGCTTCAGTCCCATAAGGATAATAATGCCAGTTTGACAGTAGCTGTCCTAGACGTACCTCTCAAAGAAGCTAGCCGTTTCGGTATCATGAATACAGATGCCAATAACCGTATCGTTGAATTCGAAGAAAAACCTGCGCAACCTAAGTCTACAAAGGCTTCTATGGGAATTTATATTTTCGACTGGAAACGGCTTCGCAATATGCTTGTTGCTGCTGAAAAGAGCAATGTGGATATGTCAGACTTTGGTAAGAACGTTATCCCTAACTATCTCGAGTCTGGTGAAAGTGTCTATGCCTATGAATTTAATGGGTACTGGAAAGACGTTGGTACGATTGAGTCACTTTGGGAAGCCAATATGGAGTACATTTCACCAGAAAATGCCTTGGATAGTCGCAATCGTCAGTGGAAAATTTACTCTAGAAACTTGATTTCACCACCAAACTACTTTGGTGCGCATGCACACGTTGAAGATTCATTGGTCGTGGATGGCTGTTTTGTAGATGGAACTGTAAAACGTTCGATTCTTTCAACAGAAGCACAAGTACGTGAAGGCGCTGAGGTCGTTGATTCTGTCATCATGAGCGGAGCTATTATTGGCCATGGAGCAAAGATTACTCGTGCTATTATTGGTGAGGGTGCCATCATTGCAGACGGCGTAGAGATTGACGGAACGGATGAAGTACAAGTAGTAGGATACAATGAAGTAGTGGGGGTAGCAACAGATGAAGATTGATAAATATTCAGCCATTTTAGGAAACACAGTTGGTTTTCATGATATGTCAACGTTAACAGAACACCGTCCGGTGGCTAGCTTGCCTTTCGGTGGGAAATACCGTTTGATTGACTTCCCCCTTTCCAGTCTTGCAAATGCAGGTGTTCGTAGTATCTTTGGTATTTTCCAACAAGATAATATCAGCTCAGTTTTCGACCATATCCGTTCAGGTCGTGAGTGGGGCTTGTCAACCCTTCTAAGTCACTACTATCTAGGAATTTACAATACTCGTGTTGAAAGCAGTACAGTTGGAAAAGAGTATTACCAACAGCTTCTCACCTACTTGAGACGTTCGGGTTCAAACCAAACCGTTTCGATTAACTGCGATGTGCTGGTGAATATTGACTTGAATCAAGTCTTCCACCTACACAATACAACAAATGGTCCGATCACAGTTGTATATAAGAAACTTCCAAAGAAAGACATTTCAGATGTGAATGCTATCTTGGAAATCGATGAAACTGACCATGTTCGTTCGCACAAACTCTTTGATAACAAATCTACGGATGAACTCTTCAACATGTCTACAGATATCTTTGTTGTGGATACTCCTTGGTTGATTGAACGACTTGAAGAAGAAGCTCAGAAAGAATATCCTGAAAAGTTACGCTATGTTCTTCGTGATTTAGCTGCAAAAGAAGGAGCTTTTGCTTACGAATACACAGGTTACTTAGCGAACATTCATTCTGTTCAGTCCTATTATCAAGCAAACATCGATATGCTTGAATCTAAAAAGTTCTACTCACTTTTCTCACCAAATCAAAAGATTTATACCAAAGTTAAGAATGAAGAACCAACCTACTATGCGAATACTTCAAAAGTAAGTACTTCTCAATTTGCTTCTGGTAGTATCATTGAGGGTGAGGTAGTTCAGTCAGTCCTATCTCGTAACATTTATGTTCACAAGGATAGTGTGGTGAAGGACAGCATTTTATTCCCTCGTGTTGTGATTGGTCAAGGTGCCCGAGTTGAATATGCTATCTTGGACAAGGGCGTTGAAGTTGCGGACGGTGTTGTCATTCGAGGAACGGCAGAACATCCAGTTGTAGTTAAGAAGGGTGAAACAGTAACAGAGGACATTTATTCATGAAAATTTTATTTGTAGCGGCAGAAGGAGCACCCTTTTCAAAAACAGGTGGTTTGGGCGATGTCATTGGCGCACTTCCCAAATCACTTGTAAAAGCGGGGCACGAAGTTGCAGTTTTCTTGCCTTATTATGATATGGTAGAAGCTAAGTTCGGTGACCAGATAGAGGATGTTCTCCACTTTGAAGTTAGTGTGGGATGGCGTAGACAGTACTGTGGTATTAAAAAAACGGTCTTGAATGGGGTTACCTTCTACTTCATTGATAATCAGTATTATTTCTTCCGTTGTCATGTCTACGGTGATTTTGACGATGGTGAACGCTTTGCTTTTTTCCAACTGGCTGCTCTTGAAGCCATGGAACGCATCGGCTTTATCCCTGACCTTCTCCATGTTCATGATTACCACACAGCCATGATTCCCTTCTTGTTAAAAGAAAAGTACCATTGGATTCAGGCATATCAAGGAATCAGAACCGTTTTAACTATTCATAATTTGGAATTCCAAGGTCAATTTTCTGAAGGAATGCTGTGGGATTTGTTCGGTGTTGGCTTTGAACGCTATGCTGATGGCACCCTTCGCTGGAATGATTGTCTCAACTGGATGAAAGCTGGTATTCTCTATGCAGATCGTGTCTCAACCGTTTCTCCTAGCTATGCGCATGAGATTATGACCAGTCAGTTCGGTTGCGGTTTGGACCAGATTCTTCGCATGGAGTCAGGTAAGATTTCAGGGATTGTCAATGGTATTGATGCAGATCTTTATAATCCTCAAACAGACCCACTTTTAGACTATCATTTTGATAAGGAAGATTTATCTGGAAAAGCACAAAACAAAGCAAAATTGCAAGAGAGAGTGGGGTTGCCAGTGCGAGCAGATGTTCCTCTAGTTGGGATTGTCTCTCGATTGACGCGCCAAAAAGGTTTTGATGTCGTTGTAGAAAGCTTGCATCGTTTCTTACAGGAGGACGTTCAAATAGTCCTTTTAGGAACAGGTGACCCGGCTTTTGAACATTCCTTCTCTTGGTTTGCACAAGTCTATCCAGACAAGTTATCAGCAAATATCACTTTTGATGTCAAACTTGCTCAAGAAATCTACGCAGCTTGTGATCTCTTCCTCATGCCGAGTCGTTTTGAACCATGTGGTTTGTCTCAAATGATGGCGATGCGTTATGGAACTCTACCATTGGTTCATGAAGTTGGTGGCTTGCGTGATACGGTTCAATCCTTCAATCCGATAGAAGGAACTGGAACTGGATTTAGCTTTGATAATTTAACACCTTACTGGCTTAACTGGAGTTTCCAAACAGCCTTGGATGTTTATAAGAACCAGCCAGACGTTTGGAGAAATCTACAAAAACAAGCTATGGAATGTGATTTCTCATGGGATACAGCCTGCAAATCTTACCTGGACTTGTACCATAGTTTAGTCAACTAATAGATAAAATCGTATGATTCTTTCATACGATTTTTGGGCTGTTTAGAAAGGAAAGCTTATGTCTCAAGTAAAAGGCTTGTGTGTCATGGACGTTGACGGCACCCTGATAGCAGAAGAGGTGATTGATCTTTTAGGAAAAGAAGCAGGTTGTGAAGAAGAAATATCGCAGGTTACAAGCCAGGCAATGCGAGGTGAATTGGACTTTGAAACAAGTTTACGAGCGAGGGTAGCTTTGTTAAAAAGCCTTCCGGTTTCGGTCTTTGATACTGTCATCAAATCCATTCATCTGTCCAAGAATACCCAAGAATTTATCTCCATACTTCAAAAGAAGGGCATCCTAGTCGGTCTAGTGTCTGGTGGATTTGCACCAATAGTTGAGAGATTAGCAGAATCCCTTGGTATCTCCTATTTCTCTGCCAACCAGTTAGAAGTCAAAGACGGTTTTTTAACAGGAAAATTAGTTGGTGAAATTGTGACAGGTCAAGTAAAACAAGATACTCTTGAGAAATGGAAAAAAGAACTGAAACTTCCCAAAGAAAGAACGATTGCCATTGGTGATGGGGCTAACGACCTCTTGATGTTAAAGTCAGCAGGACGTGGTATTGCATTTTGTGCCAAAGAAGTCGTAAAATCCGAGATAGCTTGTCATGTAGATACGAGGGATTTTTTGGAAGTTCTACCTTTGATTGATTTCTTAGAATGAGAGGGAACTATGAAAATTGTAATTGCACCCGATTCTTTTAAAGAAAGTTTGACGGCAGAAGAGGTCGCTCAAGCTATAAAAAGGGGTTTTGAACAGTCAATAGCAGATGTAGAATGTCTGCTTTGCCCTGTAGGTGATGGTGGGGAAGGAACTGTAGATGCTATTCGCCATTCTCTTGAACTCGAAGAAAAATGGCAAGAGGTGACGGGGCCTTTTGGGCTAAAAGAATCAATGCGCTACTTTCAAAAAGATCAAATAGCGCTCTTCGAAGTTGCTGACTTGGTTGGTCTTGGAAAGATTCCGCAGGAGAAACGAAACCCTCTCCACATCCAAACTCGCGGTATCGGAGAATTGATTCGCCATCTCATTGATCAAGGAATGAAAGATATCTATGTCGGCGTTGGCGGTACGGCTAGTAATGACGGTGGGATAGGCATTGCTGCTGGTCTGGGTTATTGTTTTTATGATAAGAATGGAAAGGAATTACCAGCTTGCGGTCAGACTTTGCTTGAGTTCGAGTCAGTTTCAGACAGTGAGTTGTATAGGATTCCTGAAGATGTGAAAATTAGCATTATAGCAGATGTCGTGAGTCCTTTATGTGGTCATCAAGGAGCGACCTATACATTTGGAAAACAAAAGGGCTTGGATCCCAGTTTATTTGAAACTGTAGATTTTGCCATACAGGAGTTTTATGAAAAATTCTCGCCTTCAACCCTATCTCTGAAGGGAGCAGGAGCTGGTGGTGGGATTGCTGCTGGGCTATATGCTTTTACTGAGGCCTGTATCGTATCTGGGATTGATACTTGCCTGGATTTGATAGACTTTGACAAGAAAGTTGCAGGTGCCGACTTGGTTATCGTTGGAGAAGGCAGACTGGACAGTCAAAGCTTTGCTGGAAAAGCTCCTATCGGCGTAGCAAAAAGAACCCCTAACAGAGTTCCAGTTATTGCTATTTGTGGTAGTCTTGCTGACGATTTGCCTCCCCTACCATTCGAAAATATACAAGCAGCCTTTTCCATTTTAGAGAAAAGTGAACCTTTAGAAGAGAGTCTGAAAAATGCAAGTCTCTATTTGGGGCACACAGCTACTAATATTGGTCGTTTGTTAAATTTGAGAAAGGATTAACCAAACCATTTTTTCCAGATAGATTTTTTAGGAGCCTCTGCCTTTTTCTCTTCCCAGAGGTCTGAGAAAGCAAGTCTGAGGTCCTTCTCGTCCACTTGAACAGGTTTATTCGTGTGAATGACAAGGCCATAAGGAGAGGTGATATGATCATCTGAAACAATAGTCGCCTGACAGTTACTTTCCTTTGCTTGTTTTAAGTAAAAGACCTGTTTGTCAAACTCGATATTTGGTGAGATTTTCACAAAAAGTTCCTCTACCTTTTCTTGAAAACCCTCTAAAATAGAGAAAAATCCATGTTCTAATTCAGAACTATTGGCAGTGCTGATATCCGCGTAGCCAAGAACTCTTTCCTCGAAAGTGCCGAGATAGCGACGTTGTTCGTCAGGGTTTAATTTGGGCCCACCATGAGCTTTTTCTAGTAGTTGTTTTGATAAATCTGTCATAAAAACAGTATATCACAAAAATCGCAAGAAAACAGACAAAAGAAAGCGATTACTTTATAAAGTTAAGGAAAATTTGCACAAAGATAACGTTTTTTCTTGAAAAACGCTTATTTTTAAGGTATCATAGAGGTGTAAAAAATTTAACTCAAAGGAGAGTAAAAAATGTCAATTATTACTGATGTTTACGCTCGCGAAGTCCTAGACTCACGCGGTAACCCAACACTTGAAGTAGAAGTTTATACTGAATCAGGTGCTTTCGGACGTGGTATGGTTCCATCAGGAGCTTCTACTGGTGAACACGAAGCAGTTGAACTTCGCGACGGTGACAAATCTCGTTACGGTGGTCTTGGTACACAAAAAGCTGTTGACAACGTAAACAACATCATTGCTGAAGCAATCATCGGCTACGATGTACGTGACCAACAAGCTATCGACCGTGCTATGATCGCACTTGACGGTACTCCTAACAAAGGTAAATTGGGTGCAAACGCAATTCTTGGTGTGTCTATCGCTGTAGCTCGTGCTGCTGCTGACTACCTTGAAATCCCACTTTACAGCTACCTTGGTGGATTCAACACTAAAGTTCTTCCAACTCCAATGATGAACATCATCAACGGTGGTTCTCACTCTGACGCTCCAATCGCTTTCCAAGAATTCATGATCGTACCTGCTGGTGCACCATCATTCAAAGAAGCTCTTCGTTGGGGTGCTGAAATCTTCCACGCTCTTAAGAAAATCCTTAAATCTCGTGGTCTTGAAACAGCCGTAGGTGACGAAGGTGGATTCGCTCCTCGTTTTGAAGGAACTGAAGATGGTGTTGAAACTATCCTTGCTGCAATCGAAGCTGCTGGATATGTTCCTGGTAAAGACGTATTTATCGGATTTGACTGTGCTTCATCAGAATTCTACGATAAAGAACGTAAAGTTTACGACTACACTAAATTCGAAGGTGAAGGCGCTGCTGTACGTACTGCTGCAGAACAAATCGACTACCTTGAAGAATTGGTAAACAAATACCCAATCATCACTATCGAAGATGGTATGGACGAAAACGACTGGGACGGTTGGAAAGCTCTTACTGAACGTCTTGGTGGTAAAGTTCAATTGGTTGGTGACGACTTCTTCGTAACAAACACTTCTTACCTTGAAAAAGGTATTGCAGAAGGTGCTGCTAACTCAATCCTTATCAAAGTTAACCAAATCGGTACTCTTACTGAAACATTCGACGCTATCGAAATGGCGAAAGAAGCTGGTTACACTGCAGTTGTATCACACCGTTCAGGTGAAACTGAAGATTCAACAATTGCTGACATCGCAGTTGCAACAAACGCAGGACAAATCAAGACTGGTTCACTTTCACGTACAGACCGTATCGCTAAATACAACCAATTGCTTCGCATCGAAGACCAACTTGGTGAAGTAGCAGAATACCGTGGATTGAAATCATTCTACAACCTTAAAAAATAACCTCTTTATTCGATTAGAGGCTGTAAAGCTATAAAAAAGCACTTTGGGGCTCTTCCCCTTAGTGCTTTTTTGACTGGAGCTTGTCAACGTATATTTTTTGTTGTCAGTCGCCGGCCTATGACAAGCTGAATAAATGGTTTGAAATATACTCAGATTTGTATTTTAGTATTATTCCTTTACCGAATATGTGAGTATATCGTGAATTGGTAGATATCTAGTTAATTGTATGATAAAATATATAAAACTTCAAAAAAGGAGATAAACTTGAAGATTAAGCAAAAATGGGAACGTAGATCATTTGGAACGGATTTTATAGCTAAAGGTTTATTTTGGATAATTCTTTTTGTGGTTATTCTTTTTAGCTTTAACTATCTAATCTCTGGAAATTTTTATGCCTCTGAATTTTGGGATATGGTCGGAGGGGTGCTCGCTTTAACTGCTGCATTCATAGCATTAATTGTTTTTTCTAGACGAGCACTGATAGAGGGGTATTATATTAGTTCGTTAGATCTTGCAATGGCAATATTTTATGACGAAATTGAACATGATCCTGATTTTTCAAAACGTTATCATGAAATAAATGAAAAATATTCTGATAATGTTAGTGAACTAGTAAAAGCATTAGAGCCGTTACAAGAACATTATTGTTATCTTTGCTTTAAACAGTATATCGAAGAAATGAATTGGTTTGAAAAATTTGTGATTTGTCTATATAGTGCATTTACAGTTGGAAAATTTTCTATTAACTTGGAGTTATCTAGAGCTAGGAGAAGAAACTGGTTTGAAGATAGGATTAATGATTATTTTTAATAGACAACTTGAAAAAATAAAATAGTTCAGTGAACTATTTTATCCCGAACCTTGAAATTCAAAAGTTCGGCCGTTGATTTAACAACGTTTTTAGCCCCTCGGATTTTATCCGAAGGGCTTTTTTCTGTTCAGGGGGCAAAAAGGGGGCAGTGTTTATGGTATAATAGACAAAAACACTTGTATTAGGAAGAAATTATGTCTAAAGAGATTGATATTGAGTATTACCACCAACTAGCACTGCAAAAGCAGAAGGAGCACCGCAAAGTGTTAGCTAATCTAAAGAAAAAACCTCCTAAAAACTTAGATAAGATTGCGCAGCAGATTCACCAAGAAGTCTTTGCTGAGATTGATTGTACTGCCTGTGCTAACTGTTGCAAGACTTTGGGGCCCGACTTTAAAGAAGCAGATATCACCCGTATCGCTAAGTACTTTAAGATGAAATTACCGGCTTTTGAAGCGGAATTCCTTCAGGTGGATGAAGATGGGGATAAAGTTTTCAAATCCATGCCTTGCCCCTTTCTAGGAGGAGACAATCTCTGCTCCATCTATGATGTTCGTCCCAAGGCCTGTCGTGAATTCCCCCATACAGATCGGAAAAAGATCCATCAAATCAACCATTTGACGATTAAGAATACCTTGACCTGCCCAGCAGCCTATCTCTTTGTTGAGAAATTAAAAGATAAGTTATAGATTTTACACCTTTAAATCTTGTACAAAAATTCTGGGGCGGAAGTATCTTATATCTGTTAGACTATAGTTAGAATTGAACACGGCCTAAAAGCTGTGTGAAAAAGATGAAATTTTCTCGGAGCAGGAGCCCCTCCGTCAATTTTCCAATTTTCACTTTGCTTTTAACGGTCTTAGTATCTTTTGTGAGGTGAAAAAGAATATGATGCATCAATTCAATCGAACCATGGAATATCTGGAAAGTAAGCTGGACGCAGAAGTGGATTTGCAGAAATTCCAGCAGCTATCAGGCTATTCTTATGCTCTCTTTAGCAGGCTTTTTTCCATCCTAGCAGATATGACTTTAGCAGAATACTTGCGCAATCGCAGGCTATCAGAAGCTGTGACAGACTTGCGGGAAGGCTCTGAGAAAGTCATTGACATAGCAATGAAATACGGCTATGAGTCTGCGGATGCCTTCAGCGCAGCCTTTAAGAAATTCCATGGTGCAACCCCCTCAGAAGTTCGAAATGGAAAACCTTATCGGATCTTTCCTAGACTTCAATTATCCTTAAAGATTACAGGAGGAAAGAACATGGATATCAAGATTCAAAAGAAACCTGCATTTACCGTGGCAGGCGTCCTATTGGAAGCTATTGACAATAGTCAGTGCCCGTCTGCTTGGGAGGATCTCTATAACAATCACAGCTTGGAAAGCCTAGAGAATCTAGGCAGTGGCCAATCCTTCGGCATCTGTTCGGATGTCAAAGAAGGTGAAATCATCGACTATATGGCTGCTTACGATGTGACGGATAAAGTAAAAGCAGAAGAATTGGGTTTGTCAATCAAAGACATCTCTGAAGCTGAATATGCTATCGTACCAGTCAAGGGGGCTATACCAGCTAGCATCCACCATGCTTGGAAATACGTCTTAGAAGTCTTTTTCCCGGAAACTGGTTATCGCCATTCAGGAGCCCCAGACTTTGAAGTTTATTTCAAAGGAGATATGTCGTCCCCTGACTATCAAATGGAACTCTGGATACCAGTGATTAAGAACTAGAACATTTTCTGATAATTTATAAAGATGCAAATCGAACTCTGTAGAACATAGCTTTTACAGAGTTTTTCTTTCTTTGATTGAACGAATTTATGAGAAAAACAATAAATTTGATTTTACTTAAATTTAAGTATAAGGAATTTTTAAGCATTTACTTGTATACTTTTCCAATCATCGAAGAAAGAGGTGTAAATATGAACTATCTAGTTATTCCAGCTTACGAACCTGACTACAATCTCATCAAATTGATTGAAAAGATTTACAACAGGAGCGATTTTTACATCATTGTCATTGATGATGGAAGTTCGGCAAAATGCCAAGACATTTTTGCTCGAGCAGCGGATTTTGCGACAGTCCTTCGCCACCAGGTCAATCAAGGAAAAGGACAAGCTCTGAAAACAGCCTTTGAGTACATTCAGTCTCTCAATAAGCCAGGGACTGTGGTTACAGCAGATGCAGACGGCCAGCATAGGATCTGGGACATCTTTCGTAGCTTGACCAAATCAAATGAAAATCCTAATACACTTGTCCTTGGTGTCCGTGCCTTTACTGGCAAGGTTCCCTTGCGTAGTCGTTTTGGAAACAGCTTGACTCGTATCTTGTTTAAACTGCAAACGGGTGTCGCTGTATCCGATACACAGACAGGATTACGTGCCTTTTCAACGGATATGATCCCCTTTATGCTTAAGATAGAAGGACAACGGTATGAATATGAGATGAACATGCTCCTCGAAGCAAGTCAAGTCTACCCAATCTTAGAAGTTCCGATTGAAACAGTCTATATCAACGACAATGAGGCTTCTCACTTCCGGCCTATTCGAGATGGATTGATGATTTATAAAAATATTTTAAAGTTTGCGCTCTCGTCTTTTAGTAGTTTTATCGTAGATTATGTGGTCTACGCTCTCTCTATTCTATGCTTGAGCTTTATTCCGACAGGTTTGCGTGTTCTCCTCTCAAATGGTTTGGCACGTGTGACTAGCTCCATCTTTAACTTTTCTACCAACAAAAAATTGGTCTTCAAGAACAAGGCGAGCAGTTTTAAAACAGGATCAGGCTATTTTGGACTAGCTGTTGGCCTCTTTATCTTGGACACCATCCTGATTCGCCTCTTTAATTCGGGTCTTGGAGTCAATTTGCTGATTGCGAAGATTCTTGTCGGAATCATGCTCTTTATTCTCTCTTGGACAGTTCAAACTCGCTTTATTTTCAAAGAAAGGACTTGTAGCCCATTATGAAAGTTTTAAAGAAACCCTATCTATACGCCTCGGTCTTGGGCTTGCTCCTGACAAGCTCCTTTACCTATTCGATGTTGAAGACCTTTGTACTCGCTGAAACGATTTCCACTGTATCTAATACCGGCTCAACCTCTAACACCGCAGCAGCAAGTCAGGCAGCAAAAAATGCTCAAGTGACGGATACTAGCTATTCAGATGGAAATATCAGTGTCACCCTCACTGAAAAGACTGTGAATGAAACGCAAGTCTATGTGGCAGATATAACCCTCAGTTCATCGGATTATCTAAAAACAGCTCTAGCTCAAAACTCCTATGGAACCAACGTCACAGCTAAAACCTCTGTAACGGCTGCTGAAAACAATGCTATTCTAGCTGTCAACGGTGACTACTATGGAGCCAATAGTTCTGGTTATGTTATCCGTAATGAAGTTGTCTATCGGGACAGTGTCCGTGAAGACGCTAGTAACGGTGACCTTGCCATTTACAAGGACGGCTCCTTTAAAATCATCTACGAGGACCAAGTTTCAGCCGATCAGTTGGTTCAGGACGGTGTCGTCAATCTACTGGCATTTGGTCCGTCTCTAGTTGAGAATGGAGAAATATCTGTTGATACCAATACAGAAGTCGGTCAAGCCATGTCATCGAATCCTCGTACAGCTATCGGGATTATCGATGAAAATCACTACATCATCATCGTTTCGGATGGTCGAACCTCTGAAAGCAAGGGCTTGTCTCTTTACCAGATGGCAGAAGTGATGAAATCTTACGGAGTGAAGACAGCCTATAACCTTGATGGTGGTGGATCCTCAACTCTCTACTTTAACGGTCAGGTAATCAATAAACCGACTACAGGTGGAAGCAAGATATCAGAAAGGGCGGTGAGTGATATTGTCTACATCGGTTACTAAAATCAAAAACAAACGCCTCAAAAAGACACTCGTTAGCTATAGTCTTCTCACTATTTTCTTCTTTGCATTTAGCCGTATCTACGAGTCCCTTAGTTTTGGGGAGACGTCGCTTCATATGCACTATCTCTTTGCAGTTCCTCTACTAGGAGGCATCGTTCTGGCATTGTTGTTGAAAATCATGCCAAACCTAGGACGAATCAGCCTAAACTTGTGGAACTCGGCAGTTGCAGTCCTAACAACTGGAATGCTCTTTCGAGGAATTGTCAATCTATCAGGTCGTTCAACGACCCTAGATCAACCTTACTGGTATGTCGGCCTAGCCTTTGGTATTTTGGCTATCGCCTCGCTTTTCTTTCATAAGAAAAACAGTTAAAAATTAGCTTAAAAATTAAAAACTGGTTGTTGAGAGAAACAGCCAGTTTTCTTATTGAAGTTCATGACTATAGATCACAAATACCCATATTTTTTGTTTGGATTTTATGGGGCATGCGAATAGTTTTCTCGGTATAATAGTCCCATAGAAGATAAGGAGGCATGAATATGCAGATGTATTTTGGAGATGTGTCACTTTGCTATAGCTATTCATTGGCAATGGCACTGGCTAGCTATGGCTATGACTTTAAAGCAGACTTTCTAGAGGCAATCATGGTAATGGGAAATGGCGCTAGTATCGTAAAGGAAGATGACCAGCACCCTCTAGTATTCTTTGATAACGGAATGCCAGATCTTTCCATCTCCCATTCCTTAAAAATACTTGGGTTTGACTATGAGGATTTCTATCTAAAAGATGGAACTGAAGTAGATTTGGAAGAGATTAAAGGAAAGTTAGAAACCTTTCTGTCCAATGGACCTGTCGTACTGGGACCTCTTGATATGGGCCATCTGACCTACAATCCTAATCACACAATCCTTTATGGTGTGGATCACTTCGTAACCGTGTATGGCATTGATCATCAGCACCTCTATTTGCATGATCCAGCTGGTTTTGCCTGCATGAAGGTTGCTTTTAATGACATATTAGAAGCCTGGAAGGCAGAGACTATTGACTATAAGCGTGGAGCTTACTCCATGTGGGGAAATTTTAAGAAGGTCAAGAGTCCTAGTCAGACTGAAATCTATCAGGAAACAGCAAAGATAATAAAGACCCGATATCTGAATGGTCAAAGCGGTGTTTTGGAATTCTATGCAAAAGCAGTTGCTGAAAACGGCTTAAATACCGAGCAAAAACAATTGCATCAGTATTTCAGCTTTAAACTTGCAGCTGTTCGAAATCTCTATCTCAGTAAATTCTTAAAGGTGTATGATCCAGAAGGGGCAAGATTAAAAGAGGAATTGGCATCTCTATTTGGCCAAGCTCATCTTTCATGTTTAAAAGAAGATTACCAAGAACTATCCCGCTTGCTCTGTCAGATAGCAGAAGTAGATGGTCTCTTTAAAGATTTATATATAAAGTAGTGACTATAAGCATAAAAAATAGTTCGTAAAAGCGGTTTTTCGTAAAATGAAGAACTGCTTTTTGATTATGGTATAATAAAGTAAGAAAATAGCTTATTCTACTTAAAAATGAAGGGAGAACTCCTATGCCTAGACCAAAAACAAAAGAGGAGCTAGTGTTAGCCTCTAAGGAAAACTATGAAAAGCTCAATCACTTTATATCTAAATTAAGTGAAGAGGAACTACAGACTCCTTTTGATTTTTCAAAAGACCAAAAGAAAAAAGAAGCTCACTGGAAAAGAGATAAAAATTTACGGGACGTTCTGATCCATCTCTATGAATGGCATCAGTTACTTTTGAGCTGGGTTTATTCTAATCAAAAGGGACATGAACGATCTTTTCTTCCTGAGCCTTATAATTGGAAAACTTATGGAGAAATGAATGTCGCTATTTGGAAGAAGCACCAGAAAACATCTTTAGAAGAAGCGACTAAACTACTAGAGCAATCGCATGAAGAGGTTTTAGAGTTGATGGAAGGCTTCAGCAATGACCAACTCTTTACCAAAGGTTTCTATAAGTGGACGGGAGGGACAAGTCTAGGTTCCTACTTTGTCAGTAGTACCTCCAGTCACTATGACTGGGCTCTGAAAAAACTCAAAGCTCATCAGAAAAATTGTAAGAAACGTTAATTGAAGTGCTCATGAAGTTTAGAAAAGGTTTTTCTAAGTTTCGAATAGCTTGGTGCTCGTAATTTTAGAGCTATTCTAGCTTTAGAATCCTTCTAAAATTAAAATTTAGGGTTATCATAGACTTAGAATAGGTCTAAAACATTTATTTTAATGTAATTCTAAACTTAGAATTACATTGATATTAAAGGGATTGAACTGTTCGATGCTTAGAATAGCTTGATTCTGAGAAATGTTAACTAGAAAATGATTCGAATAGCTTTTTTCTGATATAGGATGATAGATAGATGGGGGAAATGATGAGCATACAAAAAGAGAAAGTTAAAAAAGAGTTGGTGTCCCTCTGTTTGGGAGAGTTCACAGCCGTCCTATCTATTTGGTTTTGTTTTTTTCTTTTGAAAAATAGGCTTGGTGATGTGAATAGTCTAGTAACCATTCTCTATCCTCTGTCTTTACTGACATTTATTTTGCTTCAAGGTTCAATCTATTGGGCGATTTTGATTAGAAGACTCTCGAAACCTCAGTTCGGAAGCGCTAGTGTCCCCAAACTATATAGTGGTTTCAGAATACTAGACCTTGTTTTACTTATTTCAGGCTTTCCTTTTATTGTCTGGAACACGCAAAGTGTCCAAGTGGCTGTCTTAGCCACGTTGATAGAGTTTTTTGCCCTTATCGAATGGCTTAATTACTACATTGTACGCCTATCTTATAGTTTGAACCCGCTTGTTTTATGGAAAAGAATTGCCAAGGGAAAACTTGAAAAAAGCAGAATAGCTAAGGAGTTGGGGTAGGGGAGTGTACTATTGGAGAGTTTAAGTTATTCAAACAATGTTACCTTGAAATTTTCATTTATACTATAATGTTCTTAATGAATATTCAGGAAGAAAACTAAATGTCCTGCAAATTTTGATTCTTTGAAACTTATTGCTTCCAAAGGATTTTATAGAGTATTGAAAATGAAGTTACTAATTGTGCGGAAAAATTAAGTTTGATGTTATCGCTATACAAAATTTTACTTCGTTCAAACTTGTATTGATTTTTATTGTCAGTGTTTTCGTGATATAATATTATCAGAATAAATTATTGGAGAATCTGAATGAGAAACGATATTCAACCGGCTTTACAAACAATAAAATCTTATTTTGAAAAATCAGAATTTTATATTCCTACCTATCAGAGACCCTATGCTTGGCAAGTACCACAATGTGAACAACTCATTGAAGATATTAATCTTCATATGGAAAATTTCGATGATAGTTCCCAAGACAATTATTTCTTTGGAGCTGTTCTCATTGCTCAAGAATCTGGAGAAGAGCATGAAGTTACCTTGATTGATGGCCAGCAAAGAACAACGACATTTATGCTGCTTCTTAAGGCAATCTTATTGAAGATTGATAAGGAGCTTGAACTTCAACCGACTCTAGATACTGATGCACGCAGATTAGTGAAACGTCTTAATGGTCTTAAAGAGCAGATTGTAACAATGCTTTTCAATGTCTCAGATGACGAAAAAGATGATTTCGTTGATGGACTGTATTATCCTAGTGAGGATAGGATAAAGTATCTAAATCATTCAATCTCAGAAAAATATGCTAGTGAGATGACTACTATCTTGTTAGGTAGAGATTTCACTTCGATTAAAGAGAGAGTTTATCAAATTTATCGTCGTCAGAAAGATAATCGTTATACAAATTTTTATAAAAACTTTAGATATTTTTATAATATGTGTGATGATTTGAATATTTTTAAACTCATCAATTTTGCAAATCATTTTATTGATAACTGCCAAGTGATTACAATTACAAGTTATAATACCGATCAAGCAATAAATATTTTCAATTCTTTAAATGGGACTGGTGTCCCATTGACCCCAATTGAAGTAATCGTATCTAAGACAACAGCAAATGCATCAGATAGGAAAAACTTTGAAAAAAATTGGCAAGAGATTGTACAACGTACCGATTCATCGAGATTAGACTTAAATGCGTTAATTACTCATTATATTTTTGTAAAACTTTCAGAACAAAACAGTGCTGATCGAAGAAATCCTGGTATAAGAGCCTTTTTCTCAAAAAATAAGCATCTATTGAATGAAGATGTTCTGTTTACTTCTAATCTAAATACAATCATAAACAATTTTGAACGAGTATCTGATACTATCAATGGTCAATTGATAAACAAATTAAACGGTAATTTAAGACCTTTTGTTAGTAGTTATCTATTTTTCAGAGAAGACAACACATATCTGGAATATTTACTTAGACTTGGAGTTTTGATTGAATTATCTGAACTCTCGTATAGCCATAAACTTTTTAAAGGCTTCCTAGAAGAAATAAATTTGTTGTACAGTCAAGTCGATTCAATTTCAATCGACGAACTTATTTCAAAAATAAGAAACCATATTCATGACAATTTTATTTATGATGATGTTAAACAAACTTTGACTGAAAGTGGCGTTTCAAATTCGATTCTTTATGTAAATGAATTCTTATTTGCATTGGAAAAAGGTATTAGCTTTAATTTAGATGGGAATATTGATATTGAGCATATTATGCCCAAAAGTGGTTTGAATCGAGAAAATATTATGTCAGATGCTGGATTAGAAAGTCAGGAAGAATTCAGAGATTATGCTGAAAGAATTGGTAATAAGATACTATTAGAAGCTGATATTAATCGAAGTATACAAGATTCTTGGTTTAGGAGTAAGAGAAAAAATACAATCACAAGCGGCCATGGCTATATAGGCAGTAAATTTCCAATAGCTAAATCTCTTGTTAATTATCTAAATGACACTTGGACAAAAACTGACATTGAAGCGGCAACAGAAAAAGCTGCTACACGAATTGCTGATTTTATTTTTGAATAAACTAGAAAGATAGAATTAAGAGGTACGTTATAATTATGTCATTAAATCAAGTTACTATAGAAATTCCATTGAATATTCAGAAAGGATTAGACTCTGGAATTTATAAACGTTATGGTTCAATAATCAGAAATTCGTCTGGCCATATAGTAAAGCATCTAAAAGAAGTAAAGGCAGGAGAACCAGCTCAACAGGTCCTTAAAGGCCTTGCAAAAAATAAATATGTGCTAGTAACAGCTATTAGTGCAACTATTCTAGCTGTTGGTGGTGTTAGTTATTATGCATTTATTTCAAATAGATATAAGAAGATTGTAAAGAAACTTATAGAAAAGCTAGTTCACTTCATTCAATTAGCACAAAAAGGAGAAGTAAGTGAAGTAGAGGTTGATAATTTCTTAAAATTTTTACAGGATAATCAAAAAGAACTACTTTCTTTGAAACTAGACTCTGAAATAGATGAGTTATTTGATCTTGTATATAATTATACAATTCAATTTGCTCAAGCAAATGGATTTGAGACTGATACTATTTCAGAAGTGGCAGAAAATAATAAAGTTATTAACTTGATAGATTATCTGAACTTTCAAAAAACAATATATCGTTCTGATGCAGTATGATATATTGAAAGAGAAATTTACTGATTCAGAAAGGAAACTCAATGCCCTACAAATTTCTACTCTTCGACCTTGACCACACCTTGCTTGATTTTGATGCTGCTGAGGATGTGGCTTTGACGCAACTTCTAAAGGAAGAAGGAGTTGCGGATATTCAAGTTTATAAAGACTATTATGTTCCTATGAACAAGGCTCTCTGGAAGGACTTGGAGCAAAAGAAAATCAGTAAACAAGAACTGATTAACACGCGCTTTTCTCGTTTATTTGCTCATTTTGGACTGGAGAAAGATGGTAGGTTACTGGCCCAGCGTTACCAATTTTACTTAGCCCAACAGGGACAAACTCTTTCGGGTGCTCATGAACTTTTGGATAGCCTCATCGAATGTGATTATGACTTGTATGCTGCGACAAATGGGATTACTGCCATTCAGACGGGTCGTCTGGCTCAATCTGGTCTGGCTCCCTATTTCAACCAAGTCTTTATCTCTGAACAGTTGCAGACGCAAAAGCCTGATGCACTATTCTATGAAAAAATCGGTCAGCAGATTGTAGGATTTAGTAAAGAAAAGACGCTGATGATCGGAGATTCCTTAACGGCTGATATTCAAGGAGGCAATAATGCAGGGATTGACACTATCTGGTACAATCCTCATCACCTCGAAAATCATACACAAGCCCAGCCAACTTATGAAGTTCATTCTTACCAAGACTTGCTGAATTTTTTAGATGCTTTGTAGTGATTTCCCTAAGAGGTGTTGATATGGAAATTAAAGTCATTGAAGAGATTGATAACTTACTAAATCTCATCGAGCAGTATCAGTTAAAAGGTGTGGTTGCTCAAGTAAATTCGTTAAAAGAGTTAAAGTATATCATAAGCAATCATATAGAGTTAAGTACTCGAGAGAAGATGAATATCCACTATTCACTCTTTCTCCCTAGGGGTGGTTTATCTGAACTCTACTATATGGACGCTAATCTTGAACGGATGATGTCTGTAAATAATCAACTTTCCTATTCTATTGATACAATCGAAAAGTTTTTAATGGCTGATTGATACTGTGAATACTAATGTCAAATAATAGGGTCAATAACAGTATATATAAGAACTGTAAAAAGTGGTTTAGATAGCCACTTTTTGCTATAATAGAGGCAGTAAAAATAAAGGAATAGTAAACGATGTCAAGACCAGAACTTTCTCTTTATGAACCATTGTATACACTAAAGGAAGTTGATCAAAATATCTGGATAGCAGATGGTGATTTGATACAAATGGACTTGAAGGTCCTCAAACTACCTTTTCAGACACGTATGACAGTGATAAAGTTAAACGATGGAAAACTCTGGATTCATTCTCCTATTGCGCCAAATGAGGAGCTCTTTACTGAACTGGACGCTTTGGGCAAAGTCGCTTACCTAATTTCACCCAATAAGATTCACTACGCCTATATTGCAGATTGGAAAAAAAGATATCCTTATGCACAAGCATGGTCTAGTCCAGGAGTTGAAGAGAGAGCAAAAAGTCAGAATGTCATGGTGGAATTTGATGCTCCTTTAACTGATAAGGCACCTGACTTATGGTCTGATGAGATTGATCAACTTATTTTTAAGGGAAGTTCTGTCATCGAAGAGGTCGTGTTTTTTCATAAATCGACTAAAACACTCATTGTAACGGACCTTATAGAGAATTTTGAACCTGAAAAGATAGCTAGTCCAATCCGAAGAAAAATTTATCGTTTAGCTCGTGTAACAGCCCCTGATGGTCAAACTCCTATTGACTATCGGATGACTTTTTTAGGAAGACAAAGGGAAGCAAAGGTTTCCTTTTCCCGTATGTTAAACTGGAAACCGGATAAAATCATACTTGCACATGGTTTATGCTTTTTTAAAAATGGTACGGATGAATTAAGACGTGCTTTTAGATGGATACGATAAAGGAGAGAAAGATGCAACACTCATCATGGCATGCTTTGATTAAGGAGCAATTACCTGAAGGTTATTTTGGGAAAATCAATCAATTTATGGAACAGGTCTATGCTCAGGGAACTGTTTATCCACCTAAGGAAAAAGTTTTTCAGGCTCTCTTGACTACACCGCTTGAAGAAGTGAAGGTGGTGATTCTAGGGCAAGACCCCTATCACGGGCCAGGTCAAGCGCAGGGTTTGAGTTTTTCTGTACCTGACTCAATCCCAGCTCCGCCGTCCTTGCAAAACATTTTAAAAGAATTGTCAGATGATATCGGCGTTAAGAAATCTCATGATTTGACGTCTTGGGCTGAGCAGGGAGTCTTGCTTCTCAATGCTTGCTTGACGGTTCCTGCTGGGCAGGCCAATGGTCATGCTGGGCAGATATGGGAGCCATTTACAGATGCTGTGATTCGGGTTGTCAATAATCTAGACAGACCTGTAGTCTTTGTACTCTGGGGTGCTTATGCACGCAAGAAGAAGGCCTTGGTTACCAATCCTCACCACTTGGTTATCGAATCAGCCCATCCTAGTCCTTTATCGGTTTATAGAGGATTTTGGGGTTCCAAGCCTTTTTCCAAGGCCAATGCATTCTTAAAAGAGACAGGACAAGTGCCAATCGATTGGTTTAGATAAGGAGAGAATATGCCTCAGTTAGCGACGATTTGCTACATTGATAACGGAAAAGAACTGCTCATGCTCCATCGCAATAAGAAGCCCAACGATGTCCATGAAGGCAAATGGATTGGTGTGGGTGGAAAGCTAGAGCGAGGTGAGACTCCACAGGAATGTGCAGCGCGTGAAATCCTCGAAGAAACAGGGCTCAAAGCCAAGCCAGTACTTAAAGGTGTTATCACTTTTCCTGAATTTACGCCAGATTTAGACTGGTACACCTATGTTTTTAAGGTGACAGAGTTCGAGGGTGACTTGATTGACTGCAATGAGGGGACCTTAGAATGGGTTCCCTATGATGAAGTCTTAAGCAAGCCAACTTGGGAGGGTGATCACACCTTTGTTGAGTGGCTTTTAGAAGATAAACCTTTCTTTTCAGCAAAGTTTGTTTATGATGGGGATAAATTGTTGGATACCCAAGTTGATTTCTATGAATAAAGGAGAAAGCAGATGCTACTAATCAAAAATGGTCGTGTAATGGATCCCAAGTCTGGTTTGGATCAAGTGTGTGATGTTTTAGTGCAAGATGGGAAAATTGTCAAAATAGCTGCCGAAATCAAGGAAGAAGGAGCAGAGCTAATTGATGCTACGGGCCTTGTTGTTGCGCCTGGACTAGTCGATATCCATGTTCATTTCCGTGAACCTGGTCAAACTCATAAAGAAGACATTCATACTGGGGCCCTAGCAGCCGCTGCAGGTGGCTTTACAACCGTTGTCATGATGGCTAATACTAGTCCAACCATTTCGGACGTAGAGACTTTGAAAGAAGTTCTCCAGTCTGCTGCCAAGGAAAAGATTAACGTCAAGACAGTTGCGACTATTACCAAGAACTTTAATGGCCAAGACTTGACAGACTTTAAGGCTCTTTTAGAAGCTGGAGCCGTTGGTTTTTCAGATGATGGAATTCCGCTTGAAAGTAGTAAAGTGGTTAAGGAAGCAATGGTAGAAGCCAAAAAACTCAATACCTTTATCTGCCTTCATGAGGAAGATCCAGGTTTGAATGGAATTCTTGGCTTTAACGAAAACATCGCTAAAGAACATTTCCATATCTGTGGAGCGACAGGAGTGGCTGAGTACGCTATGATTGCGCGCGATGTTATGATTGCCTATGCAACCAAGGCCCATGTTCACATTCAGCATTTGTCTAAGGAAGAAAGTGTCAAGGTGGTGGAGTTTGCTCAAGGACTAGGTGCGCAGGTCACAGCAGAAGTAGCGCCACAGCATTTCTCTAAGACAGAAGCTCTTCTTTTAACTCAAGGAAGCAATGCCAAAATGAATCCTCCACTTCGTTTGGAGTCAGACCGTCGTGCCGTTATCGAAGGTCTCAAGTCAGGTGTTATCACAGTTATCGCAACGGACCACGCGCCTCACCATGCAGATGAGAAAAATGTTGAAGATATCACCAAAGCACCATCTGGTATGACAGGTTTGGAAACCTCTCTTTCTCTTGGTTTGACTTATTTGGTGGAAGCTGGTGAGTTGAGCTTGATGGAATTGCTAGAAAAAATGACTGTCAATCCAGCCAAGCTTTACAACTTTGAAGCAGGTTACTTGGCTGAGAATGGTCCAGCGGATATCACTATCTTTGACGCTAAGGCTGACCGCCTTGTGGACTCCCATTTTGCGTCAAAAGCAGCTAATTCCCCATTTATCGGTGAAACTTTAAAAGGGCAGGTTAAATATACCATCTGCAAGGGACAAATTGTCTACCAAAACTAGATGGGATTCTGCTCTAGAAACTATAAGAATAGAGAGCGTATATGTATCCAACCCATCAATTTAAAGACAAGTTTGTCTTATTTCTTAAGATATTTTTCCCTATTCTGATCTATCAATTTGCCAATTATTCTGCCTCTTTTGTTGATACAACCATGACTGGGCAGTACAATACCATGGACTTGGCGGGGGTGTCAACCGCAACGAGTCTATGGAATCCTTTCTTTACTTTTTTAACAGGGATTGTTTCGGCCATGGTTCCCATCATAGGCCATCATCTGGGACGGGGCAAAAAGGAAGAAGTAGCATCTGATTTTTACCAATTTATCTACTTGGCTTTCGGACTGTCTTTGGTCTTGCTTGGAATGGTAGTATTCTTAGCGCCACCTGTCTTAACCAACATCGGACTAGAAGCTCAAGTGGCGGCAGTTGCAGTTTCCTATCTTTGGTACCTGTCTATTGGAATTATTCCCTTGTTGCTGTTCAGTGTCATTCGCTCTTTGTTGGATTCTCTTGGATTGACCAAGCTATCTATGTACCTCATGCTCCTATTACTTCCGCTCAATAGTGGTTTTAACTATCTCTTGATATATGGAGCTTTCGGTTTCCCTGAGCTTGGTGGCGCAGGAGCAGGACTAGGAACTTCACTAGCCTATTGGGTTTTATTGGGGATTTCTATTCTTGTTTTATTCAAACAAGAAAGGTTAAAAGCGTTACATCTTGAAAAACGTATTCCACTAAATATAGATAAAATCAAGGAAGGTGTTCGATTAGGTCTACCAATCGGGGGAACCGTATTTGCTGAAGTAGCCATTTTCTCCGTGGTTGGACTAATCATGGCTAAGTTTTCATCGCTCATCATTGCCAGTCACCAGTCAGCTATGAATTTTTCGAGTCTCATGTATGCTTTTCCTATGAGTATTTCCTCTGCTATGGCGATTGTTGTGTCTTACGAGGTGGGGGCCAAACGTTTTGAGGATGCAAAAATCTATGCTCGTCTGGGGAGAGTAACCGCC
Organism: Streptococcus sp. 27098_8_51; assembly: GCF_041432205.1. GTDB lineage: Bacteria > Bacillota > Bacilli > Lactobacillales > Streptococcaceae > Streptococcus. The sequence continues at coordinate 377,308 of NZ_JAPVZE010000001.1, read as the reverse complement.
CTTATTTTTGCAGGTCTTACCCTATCTTTTCTCTACATTTTTAGAGATCGTGTAGCAAGTCTATATGGGAATGACTCTCAGTTCATTGAAACAACTGCTGTATTTCTAACCTACAGTCTCTTTTTCCAGCTAGCTGATACCTTTGCGGCTCCGCTCCAAGGAATTTTAAGAGGGTATAAGGACACTATCGTTCCTTTCTATCTTGGCTTAATCGGATATTGGGGAGTAGCGATACCACTAGGATATCTACTAGATCAAGTAACTGACTTAGGGGCATTTGCCTACTGGATTGGGTTAATTGCCAGCTTGATTGTTTCTGGTTGTTTGTATCAATGGCGTCTGAAAACCGTAATGAAAAGATTGAGCTAATTTTTGGAAAATATCCTGAAAAAGCACTTTGTGAAAAAATACTCTAACTAGAGAGAATCCCTGTTTTAACAGGGGTTTATTTTTTTATATTGTGAATTTTTATTAGCCATATACTTTGACAGCGTATACTAAAAAAGGTAAAATAGTAAGGTAAGTACAAAGTTAGAAAGGCAAGATTATGTCAACTTTAGATAAGAATCTTTTGCTAGAGATGTTCCGTAAGATGGAAGAAATCCGTCGCATGGACTTAAAAATCGCTCAGTTAGTGAAAAAGGGGAAAGTTCCCGGTATGACTCACTTTTCTGTCGGAGAGGAAGCTGCTAACGTCGGAGCGATGCTGGCTCTTAATCCAGATGATCTGATTACCTCAAATCACCGTGGACACGGGCAAGCTATTGCTAAGGGGATTGACCTCAACGGAATGATGGCTGAAATCCTCGGGAAATACACTGGAACCTGTAAAGGAAAAGGTGGTTCTATGCACATCGCTGACCTGGATGCTGGGAACCTCGGTGCCAATGGTATCGTTGGTGGTGGTATGGGAATCGCTGTCGGTGCAGCCCTCAGTCAACAAATGCAAAACACTGGAAAAATCGTCGTTTGCTTCTTTGGAGATGGTGCGACCAACGAAGGTGTCTTCCACGAAGCAGTCAACATGGCTTCTATTTGGAACTTGCCAGTTGTTTTCTACTGCATTAACAACGGTTATGGGATCTCTGCGGATATCAAGAAAATGACCAATGTAGAGCATATCCATCAACGTAGTGCGGCATATGGAATTCCTGGAATGTTTATCGAAGATGGGAACAACGTCATCGATGTCTATGAAGGATTTAAGAAAGCTGTAGATCATGTTCGTGGTGGCAATGGCCCAGTCTTGATCGAAAGTGTAACCTATCGCTGGCTTGGCCACTCATCATCTGACCCTGGTAAATATCGTACTCGTGAAGAAGTGGAATTGTGGAAACAAAAAGACCCAATCGAAAACCTTCGCAAATACCTCATTGAAAACAATATTGCAAGTGCAGAAGAATTGGAAGAAATTCAAGCACAAGTCAAGGAAGCAGTAGAAGCTTCTGTTAAATTTGCTGAAGAAAGCCCATTCCCACCACTAGAATCAGCATTTGAAGATATTTACGCAGACTAAGGAGAAAGAGATAAAAATGGAAACAAAAACAATGTCGTTCCGTGACACCATTATCCTTGCTATGTCTGAGGAAATGCGTCGCGATGAAAATGTATTCTTGATGGGAGAAGACGTCGGTGTCTTTGGAGGAGACTTCGGAACTTCTGTTGGAATGCTCGAAGAATTTGGTCCAGAACGTGTTCGTGACTGTCCGATTTCTGAAGCTGCTATCTCAGGTGCAGCAGCAGGAGCAGCCATGACAGGACTTCGTCCAATCGTCGATATGACCTTCATGGACTTCTCGGTCATTGCCATGGACAATATCGTCAACCAAGCTGCTAAAACACGTTACATGTTTGGTGGGAAAGGTCAGGTTCCAATGACTGTCCGATGTGCAGCTGGTAACGGAGTTGGTTCTGCAGCTCAGCACTCTCAGTCTCTAGAGTCTTGGTTCACACACATCCCAGGTCTTAAGGTTGTAGCTCCAGGTACACCTGCTGACATGAAAGGACTTCTCAAGTCTTCTATCCGTGATAACAACCCTGTTATCATCCTTGAATACAAGTCAGAATTTAACCAAAAAGGGGAAGTGCCAGTTGATCCAGACTATACAATCCCACTTGGGGTTGGGGAAATCAAACGCGAAGGTACAGATGTAACAGTCGTTACTTATGGAAAAATGCTTCGCCGTGTGGTTCAAGCTGCTGAAGAATTAGCAGAAGAGGGAATTTCAGTTGAAATTGTGGACCCACGTACCCTCGTTCCACTTGATAAGGATATCATCATTAACTCAGTGAAGAAGACTGGTAAGGTCGTTCTGGTCAACGACGCCCACAAAACAAGTGGCTATATCGGAGAGATTTCAGCTATTATTTCAGAATCAGAAGCATTTGATTATCTAGACGCACCAATCCGCCGTTGCGCCGGAGAAGATGTGCCAATGCCTTACGCGCAAAACCTTGAAAATGCAATGATTCCAACAGTTGAAAGCATCAAAGATACAATCCGTAAGACATATAACAAAGAATAATACATAATATAAGTTATGTAAATAAAATAAAAAAGACGAGAAACTTTGTATCTTTTAGGTGCAGAACTCTTTTCGTCCTTAATATCTTAGTATAGAATTGGAGAGGTCATGGCTGATGACAAGCTAAGAGCGACTCCTGCGGCTAGAAAGTTAGCGGATGATCTAGGAATCAACCTCTACGACGTTTCTGGCTCAGGTGCAAACGGTCGTGTCCACAAAGAAGACGTGGAAACTTATAAAGACACAAACGTGGTTCGCATTTCGCCACTTGCAAAACGAATTGCCCTTGAACATAACATTGCTTGGCAGGAAATCCAAGGAACAGGTCACCATGGTAAGATCATGAAGAAGGACGTTTTGGCCTTGCTTCCTGAAAATATCGAAAACGACACCATCAAGTCTCCTGCTCAAATCGAAAAAGTGGAAGAAGTTCCAGACAATATCACTCCTTATGGTGAGATTGAGCGTATTCCAATGACACCAATGCGTAAGGTTATCGCGCAACGTATGGTTGAATCTTACCTAACTGCGCCAACTTTCACACTCAACTATGAAGTTGATATGACTGAAATGCTGGCCCTTCGTAAGAAGGTTCTTGATCCGATTATGGAAGCGACTGGTAAGAAGACTACTGTAACAGACCTTCTTTCACTCGCTGTTGTGAAAACATTGATGAAACACCCATACATCAACGCTTCATTGACAGAAGACGGCAAGACCATTATCACTCATAACTATGTCAACCTTGCGATGGCAGTTGGTATGGATAATGGATTGATGACACCTGTTGTCTATAATGCTGAAAAAATGAGCTTGTCAGAGTTGGTCGTAGCCTTTAAGGATGTGATTGGTCGTACCTTGGACGGTAAATTGGCTCCAAGCGAACTGCAAAATTCAACCTTCACAATCAGTAACTTGGGAATGTTTGGCGTTCAGTCCTTCGGTCCGATTATTAACCAACCAAACTCAGCTATCCTCGGGGTTAGCTCAACAGTTGAGAAACCTGTAGTTGTCAATGGTGAGATTGTTATTCGTCCTATCATGAGCCTGGGGTTAACTATTGACCACCGTGTCGTAGATGGTATGGCTGGTGCTAAGTTTATGAAAGACTTGAAAGCCTTAATTGAGAACCCAATCTCAATGTTGGTTTAAAAATACAGTATTTATTTTTAGAGATATAGATAAAGGAAGTAAGACATGGCCTTAGAAGTAATTATGCCAAAAGCCGGCGTGGATATGACAGAAGGACAAATCGTCCAATGGAATAAGAAAGTCGGAGAATTTGTAAAAGAAGGAGAAATCCTTTTGGAAATCATGACTGACAAAGTCAGCATGGAATTGGAAGCCGAAGAAGATGGATACTTGATTGCCATCCTCAAAGGAGATGGTGAAACTGTCCCTGTAACGGAAGTTATCGGTTACCTTGGAGAAGAAGGGGAAAATATCCCAACAGCTGGAGCTGCTGCGCCAGAATCAAAACCTGTACCTGCAGCTAGTGCTTCAAACGACGACGACAAGAGCGATGATGCCTTTGATATCGTTGTGATTGGTGGAGGTCCTGCTGGATATGTAGCGGCCATTAAAGCTGCTCAACTTGGTGGTAAGGTTGCCCTTGTTGAGAAATCTGAACTCGGTGGAACTTGCTTGAACCGCGGCTGTATCCCAACTAAGACATACCTTCACAATGCTGAAATCATCGAAAATATCGGTCATGCAGCAAATCGTGGTATCGTCATTGAAAATCCAAACTTCACTGTAGATATGGACAAACTTTTGGAAACTAAATCTAAAGTTGTCAATACCTTGGTAGGTGGTGTTGCGGGTCTTCTTCGTAGCTACGGAGTTACTGTTCATAAGGGTGTTGGTACGATTACTAAAGACAAGAATGTCTTGGTAGATGGTTCTGAATTGCTTGAAACCAAGAAAATCATCCTTGCTGGTGGTTCAAAAGTCAGCAAGATTAACGTTCCTGGTATGGAATCTCCACTTGTGATGACCAGCGATGATATTCTTGAAATGAACGAAGTTCCAGAAAGCCTCGTAATCATCGGTGGTGGGGTTGTCGGTATCGAACTCGGCCAAGCATTCATGACATTTGGTTCAAAAGTAACTGTTATCGAAATGATGGACCGTATCGTTCCAGCTATGGATGCGGAAGTTTCTAAGAATCTTCGCTTGATCCTTGAACGTAAAGGAATGACCATCTTGACAGGTACTAAACTGCAAGAAATCATCGAGGAAAATGGTCAACTTCGTATTAAAGTTGAAGGAAAAGACGATATCATTGCAAGCAAAGCGCTCCTTTCAATCGGTCGTGTGCCAGACCTTGAAGGAATTGGCGATGTTGAGTTTGAATTGGATCGTGGTCGTATCAAGGTCAACGAATACATGGAAACTTCTGTTTCAGGAATTTACGCACCAGGTGACATCAATGGTACGAAGATGTTGGCTCACGCAGCCTTCCGTATGGGTGAAGTTGCCGCTGAAAATGCCCTTAAAGGAAATCATGCTGTTGCCAAACTTAACTTGACTCCTGCAGCCATCTACACTCTTCCTGAAGTAGCAGCAGTAGGTCTAACTGAAGAACAAGCTCGTGAGAAATACGATGTCGCTATCGGTAAATTCAACTTTGCTGCTAACGGACGTGCCATTGCTTCTGATGCGGCTCAAGGTTTCGTTAAAGTCATTGCAGATAAGAAATACGGTGAAATCCTTGGTGTCCATATCATCGGTCCTGCAGCTGCAGAATTGATCAACGAAGCGTCAAGTATCATCGAAATGGAAATTACTGTCGAAGAAATGCTGAAGACTATCCACGGACACCCAACATACTCTGAAGTGATGTACGAAGCGTTTGCGGATGTTCTAGGAATGGCCATCCATTCACCTAAGAAAAAATAAAACGAAGATAGACTAGACTGGAAGATTATTTCCAGTCTCTATCGTATAAAGGGATATCATGAAATATATTATCAATCATTCAAACGACACTGCTTTTAATATCGCCTTGGAAGAATATGCCTTTAAACACTTACTAGATGAGGATCAAATCTTCCTTCTTTGGATTAACAAACCTTCTATCATTGTTGGTCGTCACCAGAACACTATCGAAGAAATTAACCGTGATTATGTTCGAGAAAATGGTATTGAGGTAGTCCGTCGTATCAGTGGTGGTGGAGCTGTTTATCACGATTTAAACAACCTCAACTACACCATCATTTCAAAAGAAGATGAAAACAAGGCCTTTGACTTCAAGAGCTTCTCAACTCCAGTTATCAATACCTTGGCTCAACTAGGCGTTAAAGCTGAGTTCACAGGCCGTAATGACCTTGAGATTGATGGCAAAAAATTCTGTGGCAATGCCCAAGCCTATATCAATGGCCGTATCATGCACCACGGTTGCTTGCTCTTTGACGTTGATTTGTCAGTCCTTGCTAATGCCCTCAAGGTTTCAAAAGATAAGTTTGAATCAAAAGGTGTGAAATCCGTCCGTGCCCGTGTAACCAATATTGTCAATGAATTACCAGAAAAAATCACAGTTGAAGAATTCCGTGATTTGCTATTGGAATACATGAAAAAAGAGTACCCAGAGATGACTGAATACGTCTTTTCAGAAGAAGAAATGGCGGAAATCAATCGCATTAAGGATACAAAGTTCGGTACTTGGGACTGGAACTACGGTAAATCACCTGAATTTAACGTTCGTCGGGGAACAAAATTCACTAGTGGAAAGGTTGAAGTTTTTGCCAACGTCATTGAATCAAAAATCCAAGATATCAAGATTTATGGTGACTTCTTTGGTATCGAAGACGTTGCAGCTGTAGAAGATGTCCTTCGTGGCGTAAAATATGAACGCGAAGATGTTCTTAAGGCACTAGAAACTATTGACATCACACGCTACTTTGCTGGTATCAGCCGTGAAGAAATCGCTGAAGCAGTAGTGGGGTAAGGAAAAAGAATCCATTTATGATGGATTCTTTTATTAGGGTTAAACTTAATAATCATGCTGATTAGATTATAATAGAGATGAAAAATGAAAAGGAGTTATTCATTAATGTTAGAAATTCCAGTAGAAAGCCTTAATCTATTTGAACAGTTAGACCGTAATGTTGTTGCTTTCTATAGAAATGAAGAAATTAATCAAACTGAAAGTTTAAATATAAGCATCACACAAGAACATTATGATATGAAATACAAAGAGCTTCAACCTTTAGGATACCAAGCTGTTCAAATAGCTCTGGGAATGGCTTTAGATAATGTAATCCAGCAAGCCCATTTTCAAAATCTTATAATTGGCGGTCTTCTCCCCGATGAAATCAAAGTAAACAAAGGGGACTTAATGTCTTTGAAGGACATTGTTGATAGTTTTTGTATTATGTTTGCTGCAGCAAATAACCGACTTGAAAATAGTAAGGCTTATGAATTTATGAAAGATAAGACAGTGTTCTTTATTGGTAAACTGTTAACTGACGATCTTAAAAATGGTGACGAAATTTCGTATATGGGAATCGAAAGAGAATCAGCTGATGGTACTTCTTATGAAGCAGTAAAATGTTTTCTAACTAAAGAGAGTGCTGAGCAGTACAATGATTCAAAAAAACCAGTAAGCCCAGCAAATCTAGCCTATCTGCAAGCCTTTTGGGGTAAACCAGTAATTATAGAGCCTCACCGTAACTACTGGATTGAGTTTAAATAAATAAAAAACGAAAGATAAAGGAATTGGTCTTTCGTTTTTTAGCAATAGTTGCTTTACATAATTTATAATATGTAACAATCATAAACTATCTAAAGCATTCTTTTGTTCATCATTGACGATATGGGTATAGAGGTCAGTGACTTGTGTACTGGCATGTCCTAGCTGATGGCTGACCAAAACTTGCGATTTAGTAGCATCATAGAGCCTAGTCGCCAGGGTATGGCGTAGTTTGTGTGGAGTTACACGGACTTTGAAGTCCTCAGAGTACTTAGCAACCATCTTTTCAACACTAGAAGCATCAATACGATTGGGAACGCCTCGATATAAGGTCAAAAAGAGAGCTGTATCTGTCTTTTCCGTCTTATAGCGTTGATTTCGAATGGCTAGATAATTCTCTAGGTAAGGCTTAGCAAAAGCAGCGACATTGACAGAATCACGTTTCCCCCCTTTTCGAGTGACATCGATCACCATCATTTTGAGATTGAGGTCTCTTAGATCTAGATTAACAGCTTCAGATAAGCGGACACCAGACGCTAGGAGAAGGGCAATAATGGCCAAATCACGTTCTTTGTTCTTATTAAATGATGAGAGAGCGCGATTTGAGAGCTGTTGTGGGTACTCCTGATCGATATAAGTTAGAAAACCTTCTGTTTCATCACCTAGAAAGAGTTTTTGCTTGATGTTTTCAGCTCTAGCAGCAAGTGTTTCTTTCTTTTTCTTGGTTGAAACTTTCTTCATTACATTACGATAGAAATAGGGTTCTCCCAGGTCGTTTTCAACCTCCTCTGTTAGATACTTGTAAAGACTAGAAAGTGCTGATAAGGTCCGATTGATGGTCGTCTGAGATACACCTTGCTTGGTTGTATTAGCATTCAGCAATGGACGTTCACGTAGATATAGGATAAAAGCTTCCATATCTTTCTTAGACATATTTTCCAAGACAGATAAAGGAATATCAGACATTTTATCAGCATTTGAAATTCCAGACTCTAAAACCCAGCTGAAAAATCGATCGTATTCCTTGAGATATTCGTACAAGGTTGTAAAACTGTAGGGCACAGCAAGCTTGGATTGGTAGTATTCCAGAACATACCAGGGCATGATTTGTTTTAGTTTGTCGATTCGTTCCAGTAAAATCTCACGTTTCATGTATTTTCTCCATAATTAAGTCTACTAGTAGTATAGCATAGACTCATATATTTTTCAAGAAAATTATAGTTTTTCGGAAAGATATTATAAGAAACTTAAAACAGAAGTCTAACTTTCCCCCAGTTATCCTGAACCCTTTATTAAATTTCATCATACTTGAGCAATATATTCGGAATCTTTTCTTCAAGACTCTTGCGAACTTTACCTTGAATTGCAGTGTCCATTTGGCTGTTTATGCTTGTAATGGTTGATTTGGTTTCTGTAGCAATTTTCTTTGCTGCTTTATTAAAGTTATCTTTTAATTTATTTTTTGCTGTTATCGCTAACTTTGCTTCCGTAATGATTCGGTTTCTTTCCATCATTCGATACATTTGTTTAAGTGCATATTGGTATTCTTCATCCGTGTAGTATTCATTCATTGGTGCTTGCATAATCTCTCCTTAGTTTGTGAAATTCTTCCTCTAATTCATTTCTTTTTTTGCGAAACTCGTTATCGTTTTTTTCTCTCTCATTTTCGAGTTTAATTCTATGTTCTCGGTATACTTGTTCCGAAAAGTGTCTCAGATTTTCTATTTCTGTAAAGTAGTCTCTAACATCATCAGCAGTTGATGAAAATTTTCTCAAGACTTGATACATTTTATCAACTTCATCAGACATCAGTTTTTCTAAATTTGCATTTCGTTCGTCTAGATCAAGGGCTTTATCATCGAGTTCTTTCTTTTGTTGATAATATTGTTCTTCTAGATTAAACAGTTCTCTCTCTTTCTCTCTAATTTCCTCCCATTTCACATCTTTTCTTTCCATTGTCTGAACTCCTTGGCAAATTGTGTGTCTGTTGCTACTGTTTTTTCAATGACATCCTGTAATTGTTTGTCTAACTGTTCAAATGCTTGGGCGGAAGCATTCATCTTAGTAGCTGTTTGATTTGTCTCTGTCTGAAACGTATCGATAAACTGTGCTTGAGTAATACCTTGACTAGCAAAAATGGCATCAACCTCATAGGGAGCTAATGCTGTGTAGCTTGTAAAATCGATTTTTGACCAAATTTCTTGTAATTCTTGATTGGCTTTTTTGGCTAAGGCGCTCACTTCATCAGCTCCAGTTCTTGCTGCTGTAGCCATAGATGATGATAGGATAGAACCTTGAGCTGCATCTAAGTATATTTCCTCAGAACTACTAATACCACCTGATGACCATTTTGATTTCAAGTCCTTGTAATGAGCCATTCCTCGGAGACTGTTGGCATAGGCTCGATAAACGCCACTGATTAAGGGTTTCCCTCCTTTGCCATCTACAAGTTGACCAGTTGCAGGATCAAACTCCCAGTCACCAATTTTATGACTCGAACCATCAAGCCAGTGAATCGTACTAGGCATAGAGTCAGTTATACCAGAATACCATTCAGGGTGATTGAAATCATTCCAACGTACTACGTCATCATGTTTTCTACGGTAATCAATAAACATAGCTGGATTATTTTCAATAAATGCTTTTTCTTCCAGTGTGAGCGCACCGTATTTAAACCAAGCATTAAATGTAGTTGTAGGTATGTGGTATTTAGCTCCCACCTTCAGCATGTAAGATCCTTGTGAATAGCCAGATAGTTGGCTAACTTCATATCTGGGATCATCCATAATTTCTTTAACAAATTGATCTGCAACCTTATATTGTGGAGATAAGTAAGTTTGCCTTGCAATTATGGCACTATAGAAATCGCGTGAACCAAACATAGTTTTATTCACCGGACTATCAGGATCCGTTCCAGCAGCAATCACAGCTACATTTTTATAATCTGGTTCGCCGTTGACAATAGGTGCAACTGCTAGCCCGTCAAAACCTGTTTCAGTGTCAGACTTAGTGGCAACAACACGGAATTCTTGACCATCTGAGGTAGTTATGGTGTTGGTTTTTTCTAAATCATCAGGAGATATACTTTCACTGAGATTTGAATTGACATAAGTCCGACCGTTACGCTTAGCGAATTCAAGATTTACACTATATACAGCATAATCCCGATTCAAATTGTTTAACTGCTCATCTGTATAGGAAAATGTCATCATTGTTCTCCCGTGCTATTATCTGAATATGTAACAATTACTTTTAAGTCGGTCACTCCTTTGTAATTGTTAAGGAATTGCCTTTTCTCATTGGTCAATGAACCTTGATAATTCTTTTTATCATGGAGTCCATGGCCTATCCTATACTTAGTTTTTCTTTCATCATTAAATTTGATTTCTACATCACAAGACCATGAACCTGGAGGGTTTGTGTAGTTTGGATTGGAAATCTTAATCTCCTCAATCCCTTCATAGGAATTTTTTAAAGCGTTGACCAAGCTGATTTCGTACTCTCTATTCCGACGTTCTTCTTGAGACTTCCCTAACATACTAAACACAAAAACACCTCCTGTTGTGATGGCTACGAGTAGAAAAACTATGAATAATGGTTTATAGCTTTTTCTTAATCTGTCTTTACTCATTATCATTTCCTCTTTATCTCAGCATATTCATCATTGACACTGTATACATTTTTCCCTTGATTTAATTCATTAAGTTGTTTATCTGTATAAGTGAAACCACTACTGTACTCCTTTTTCTTTATCCGAATAATATATAGTAACTAAAGATGTTGTTTTCCCTTTATGAGAATTCAATATTTCCCACTGGTCGTTTATTTTTTTATTTGTTTTTCCATTAACAAAACCATTATAATTTTCAACGTCATTTAAAGAGTGGCCTACACGGTATTCTATTTTTACTTTATCTGAAAATAGAATATTTACATCACAAGACCAGTCGCCCGGAGGGGTTGTATATTCTGGATTAGAAATTTTGATCTCTTCTATCCCTTTGTAGGAATTCTTTAAGGCGTTTACCAAACTAACTTCATATTCTCTATTTCGACGCTCTTCTTGGGATTTCCCTAACATACTAAACATAAAAACACCTCCTGCTGTGATAGTTGCGAGTAGAAAAACTATGAATAATGGTTTATAGCTTTTTCTTAATCTGTCTTTACTCATTGTTATCTCCACTCCTCTCAGTATATTCAGAATTTACACTATAAACATTTTTTCCGTGATTTAATTCATTGAGTTGTTTATCAGTATAAGTGTATACCATTAATATTCTCCTTCTGAACCATCTGAATAAATAATTTTTGTGAGTTTACTAGTCTTACCCAAGTGACTATTTAAAAATTCTCGGTCCTCTTTTCTATTCTCTCTTTCTAAGGATACATCAGAAATACGTTTATCATTTTTTGAATAATTAATTTTATATTTTATGCTTCTCTCATTAAAAAATAGTTCAACTACGCAAGTCCAGCTTCCTGGCGGATTTGTGTAGTTTGCATTAGAAAATCTAATTTCTTCAACACCCTCATAACTATCTTTTAAAGTTTCAACCAAACTAACTTCATACTCTCTATTTCGACGTTCTTCTTGAGACTTCCCTAACATACTAAACATAAAAACACCTCCTGCTGTGATAATTGCGATTGACAAAACGATTAGTAACCTTTTATAACTTTTTTTAATGCTGGAATTGTTCATTTAAGATTTCCTCCTTTCTCTTGTTATACTATAAGATTAGTCTATTTTACACTATAATAAGAAAAAGTTGATTTACTTCTATAAGGTCTTAGTAGGACTCCCAGAATCCGTTCCCGCAGCAATCACAGCTATACTTTTATAACCCGGTTTGCCGTTGACTATAGGAGCCTACCGCCAAACCATCAAAACCTGTTCCTCGGTGAGACTTAGTCGCAACGACACGGAATTCTTGACCATCGGAGGTGGTTATAGTGTTGATTTCACCTTTTTTAACTCGTTATCTGATTTAGCAGTAACAATATTTGTTCGGTTTTCTTTACGCTGTGCGAACTCAGTATTAACACTGTAAACATTCGGACCTTGATTCAATTCATTAAGTTGTTTGTCTGTATACACGTATTTATTCATCATAGCTCCCCTTCTGAACCATTCGAATATTTAACTTTAACTTTTGACTTAGTAGAACCTCGCCTAGAATTTAAAAAATGTTGAAATTCTTCATCACCCTTATTATATACTCCAATCCTAATTTTATTCGAGTTTATATCAAAAGCTAAAACATGTTCTTTAGATGTTCCATCAAAAAATTTTAGTTTCACATCCGCCCCCCAAGCGTCTGAAGGAATTGAGCTGTACGATGGATTCGTAATCGTTACCTCCTCAATCCCTTCATAGGAATTCTTTAAGGCGTTTACCAGACTAACTTCATACTCTCTATTTCGACGCTCTTCTTGGGATTTTCCTAACACACTAAATATAAAAACACCTCCTGCTGTGATAGTTGCGAGTAGTAAAACTATGAATAATGGTTTATAGCTTTTTCTTAATCTATCTTTACTCATTATCATTTCCTCTTTTTCTCAGTATATTCAGCATTGACACTATATACATTCTTCCCATGGTTTAATTCATTAAGTTGTTTTTCTGTATAATTAAATACCATTACTGTTCCCCTCTTTCTTTGTTAGAGTATGTAACCGTAACTGTATTAGTTGTTATTCCTTTTCTTCGGTTAAGAAAATCTCGCTGTCCATAAGTCATACGACCATTGTAAGTTTCTATCTCATCTAAGTTATGTGGAATTCCATAGAATATTTTTTCCCCATCTTCAAACAAAATATCAACCTTACAAGACCAGTCACCAGGAGGGTTCGTATATGTTGGATTGGAAATTTTGATTTCTTCTATCCCTTCATATGAATTCTTTAAGGCATTAACCAGACTTACTTCATATTCTCTATTTCGACGCTCTTCTTGAGACTTCCCTAACAACCTAAACATAAAAATAGCTCCTGCTGTGATGGCTACGAGTAACAAAACGATTAGTAGTCTTATATATCTTTTTTTATTGCTGGAAATATTCATTTAAGCTTTTCTCCTTTTTCTCCTTGAAGACTTTTCGTTCACACTATAAACAGCATAATCTTGGTTTAAATTATTCATCAGTATAATGGAAATTCATCATAGTTCTCCTTGCTCGCTATCAGAATAAGTAATTCTCACTGACTTTAAAGTTTTCCCTCTATGAGTTTCTAAATACTGCCAATCTTCGTTTGTTTCTTGACGGCCACCATAATTGATTTTATAGTTTAAATGATGATTAATCTCATATGAAAGAGTTCTTTCATCATTAAATTTAATTTCGATATCACAAGACCACGAACCAGGAGGGCTTGTGTATTCTGGATTAGAAATTTTAATCTCTTCAATCCCTTCATAGGAATTCTTTAAGGCATTCATCAAACTAACTTCATACTCTCTATTTCGACGTTCTTCTTGAGACTTCCCTAACAACCTAAACATAAAAACACCTCCTAATGTGATGAATACGAATAGTAAAACTATGAATAATGGTTTATAGCTTTTTCTTAATCTGTCTTTACTCATTATCATTCCCTCTTTTTCTCAGCAAATTCCGCATTGACACTATATACATTCTTTCCATGCTTTAATTCATTGAGTTGTTTATCAGTATAACTAAATGCCATTATTGCTCTCCTTCGTCATTATTAGAATAAGTTACCCTAATTTTCGAAGCAGTTTTACCCTTGTTTTCATTTAAAAATTGTCGATCTTTTACTCTATTTTCCCATTCCAATGAAGTATCTGTTATTTCTTCAGTGTCTAGAGAATATCCAATACCATACTTAATTTTTACTTCATGTTTAAATTTGATTTCTACATCACAAGACCACGAACCAGGAGGGCTTGTGTATTCTGGATTGGAAATTTTAATCTCTTCAATCCCTTGGTAGGAATTCTTTAAGGCATTAACCAAACTTACTTCATACTCTCTATTCCGATGTTCTTCTTGCGATTTTCCTAACAAACTAAACATAAAAATAGCTCCTGCTGTGATGGTTGCGAGTAACAAAATGATTAGTATTCTTGTATGACTTTTTTTAATTCCAGAATTATTCATTTATGCTTTTCTCCTTTTTCTTATTATACAATATTCTAATCATTCTTTACAAAGTAGGGGGTAAAAATCATACTATATACTGAAAATTAGATTTCTAATTCTTAAAAAACCAAATCTTTTTTGATTTGGTTTTGAAGGTTTATATTTAATTTTATTTATACCGATTATACTCATCTTTTTTATGTACTACCATATAGCAGGATACCAAGATGACGAAGATTTTAAGCAGGAAGGTTTCGGATCGATCAGTATCTATGGTTAGCTGAGACAAGACATTAATGATCGAATGTGTCATAACGCAAATCCAGAGATTCTTTGTTTTGATATAAAGAGCTGAGAGTATGAAAGAATTCGTCAGCAATCCAAATAAAAACGGTAGAGTTTGCAGAGTTGCTAGGGAGCCATCAATGTAAAAGAACAACAGATGCCAAATCGCCCAGCTGAAAAAGGTTAGAATTGCTGAGTAAAAATATGGCAACTTTTCTTGTAAAATTGGTTGAAAGACATATCGCCATCCAATCTCTTCTATACCGCCAAAGACAATAAATTTGAAGAACATCAAAAATGGGAGATACCAGCTAAATTCTACTATTTTCCCACCAAACATTAGAAAAGAAAAATCAAGGACAATAAGGAAAAAAGATAATAAATAGTGTTTATAACTGGTATGAATGTTAAAAAAATCTTTTACAATCTTTTTAAAATGAATATGAAAATAGTGATTTACAACAATTGTTCCCCAAAGAGCTGAAGAAATGCCACCTAGAAAGATTCCTAAAATAGATAATAGATTGGAATGAATAGAAAAATGATTCAAGAGAAAGAAAAGGAGACAAACTGATACTAACTGGCTAAATGTGCCTAGCAAATATACCGCAATTGCCTTATTTCTTTTCATTGAGAATCCTTTCAATAATATTTTACGTAAAATAAATTATGTAAACAGAACTTATAACAACAAATCTTTGACTTTTCCAATTTCACTTTTTGGAATCACTAGGTGAATCATATCACCCAGATACATTCTAGTTGAGCCGTTAACGGTTTGACTTTTGCCATTATGGACTTGGGTGGTGATGAGTACGTTATGTGGCAAGTTTAGTTCGTGAACTTGTTTTCCAGCGATCTTATCTGATACAGGGATTTCAATAAGAGTGACTTCTCCTTCGTCTGTTGCTTCTTCTGGTAGCATTTTTTCTAGCATTGCCTCATAGACTGGTGCTCCCTTGAGCAGATCCATGACGATGTAGGCGACCAAGGTTACTAAGCCCAGTGGCATGAGGTTGCGAATGTCCCCTACCATCTCAGTAACGAGTATCATAGCAGTTAAGGGAGCCTTGGAAATTGCCCCAAAGTAGCCACTCATTCCTAAAATGACAAATATAGGAAACTGCTCCTGACTAACAAGCCCAATATTCACACAAATGACACCAACTAGGGCACCGAGTAAGGAACCAAGCGCCAAAATTGGTAGGAAAATTCCTCCTGGGAGGCCACTTCCATAACTAATCATACTCCAAACAAAGCGGATCAAAAAGTAAGCTAATAAAACTTGAAAACTAAAATCTTGCTCAGTTAGGGAAAGAACAAGCTGATTTCCACCACCAAGGATTTGTGGCAAGAAAATCCCGACTGGTATGATGAGGATAAAGGCTAGGATTGGATAATAAGCTTTATCCAAATGGATTTTTTTACCAATCCAGTCATAAACTCGACCAACATTGAGTACAGCTTTCTCATAGAGAAAACCAGAAAGCCCGAGAAAAACTCCCATAAGGAGGTAAATCCAATACTGGTCTAGGGTCATGAGAGGAATGTTGTCTGGCATATCTAGTACGGGTGTTAGGCCAAATATGAGTAGTGAGACAAAGTTTGCTACGAGACTGGCTGCTAGAGTTGAGACCCAGAAAAAGCGTGAAAAATGATGATAGACTTCCTCTACAACAAAGAGGAGACCTGCAATCGGTGCATTAAAGGCAGTGGCTAAGCCTGCGGCAGCACCACTGGCAATCAGGGAGCGTTCCTCTACCGGACTGGATTTGAGCCACTTGGCAATACCTTTTCCACCAACTGCTCCAAGTTGAATACTTGGTCCTTCTCGACCTAGCATAAGGCCACTGGCAATAGCAAGAATCCCTAGAATATATTTTTTCCAGAGGACACTCCACCAGTTGAGAGTCATGAGTCCCTTTAGTTCGGCTTCGACTTGAGGAATTCCTGAACCCTTGATGTCTTTTTCCGACCGAGTTAGTTTCGCACTAAGCCAGCTAACAATTAGATAAAATAGACCAATGATAAAAAGATTGCGCACTAGGTGCGCTTGATCTTGATAGAGGCCTTGTATCAGGTAGAAGCCTTTTTCAATTAAGAAACGAAAAGATCCAACGATGAGCCCGACAACTAGCCCGACGATGATTCCCCGCCCAACTTGGGATAATATGGTACTTGAGGCAAAGGCAAATTCTTTCTTGGATCGGAGTATTTCTGACTGTTCCTCCATAATCATTTCCTCCAACTTAACTTTCTTTATTTGCTACAACCAGTGATTTTATCGGTTCAAAACTGGTACGATGAATAGGGGTAACTCCTAGTTTGTCAAGTCCTTCTAAGTGTTTTGCCGTTCCATATCCTACATTAGCTGTAAAATCATATCCAGGATATTGAACATCATAGCCCTTCATCAATTCATCCCGTGTCACCTTGGCCACTATAGATGCAGCTGCGATCGAGAGAGAGTTTGCATCTCCTTTGATGATGGAGGTTTGTGAAATCGGCAACTCCAGTTTCATGGCATCTATCAAGAGGTGCTCAGGTTGGGGACTGAGCTGGGAGATTGCTTCTTTCATGGCCAGTTTGGTCGCTTCATAGATATTGACTTGATCAATGATCTGATTATCCATGATACCAATACCTATTGCCAAGGCTTGGTCTTGAACGGCTTCATAAATTTCCAGATGTTTCTTTTTGGGGATCTTTTTGCTATCGTTGAGGCCTTTAATCTTACATTTTTTAGGTAAAATAACAGCTGCAGCAACTACAGGGCCAGCCAGAGGACCACGGCCTACCTCGTCAACACCTGCTACTAAGGTCAATCCTTGCTTATACAGTTCCTTTTCATAAGAAAGCATAGTTTCCAAACGAAGGTCCTCATCCAGTTCAGCCTGTATGACTTTTTTACGCTTGTTGATTTCCTTTTGAACCCCAGAACGAGGATCCTTTTCCAGTTCAAGAAAAAGGGGATTGTCTAATTCTTTGACAGTGGCAAGAAGTTCTTTAATTTCTTTAATCGTCGTCATCGATGTCGTCCAATGTATCTAAGGTGTAGTTACCGAGTTTTCCATCACGGACTTCCTTGACGAAGAGGCTGTAAAAGCGGTCGTAGTCGTCTCGGAAACCAAGGGCACGGGTCATATCCATGATGATAACAGGTGCTTCTTCTTCTATCTTCATTTGTTTGAAGCGTTCAGCTAGCTTTTCTGGATAATGTTTTTTGAAATAATTAAGACCAAAAATGGTCACTTCATCCATTGGGAGTAGTTGATCTTTAATTGCTCCAGTCAAGGCTAGTTTCAAAGCAACGGTTTCGTCTTCAAATTTAGGCCATAGAATACCTGGCGTGTCTAATATTTCCAGGTCTTTGTTGGTTTTGAGCCACTGTTGCCCCTTGGTAACACCTGGTTTATTGCCGACAACCGCAATCTTTTTCCCAGCCAAACGGTTCATGAGTGTTGACTTACCGGCATTTGGAATTCCGATAATCATGGTCCGCAAGGTTTCGATCTTGATACCGCGTTCTTTCTGGCGTGCAATCTTATCAGCCATGAGCTTTTTAGCCGCATCTGTCACAACTTTTACAGTCACTTGCTCTTTGGAGTTGATAGCCAGAGTTTGGATTCCCTGTGATTCAAAATACTGACGCCATTCTTTGGTCATTGCGGGGTCAGCCAGATCTGCCTTATTCAAAATCAAAAGCTTTGGTTTATCCCCAACAATCTTGGTTAACATAGGATTTTGACTAGATAAAGGTAGTCGAGCATCCACCAAAATCGTCACAAAATCAATAAATTTTAAATTCTCCTGAACTTGCCGCCGAGCCTTAGACATGTGGCCCGGAAACCATTGAATAGTAGCCATAATATTTTCCCCTTCCGACTAAAAAAAACGTGATTAAAACGTTTTCTTTCTTACCATCTATTCTATCATAAATGAGGAACTTTTGCACAGGCTTTGACCACAATAAATGACAAATAGTATTGGTCGACACATCCTTGATGCCAGTCAGGATTTACTTGACTTTTTTTGCTAACAGGTATATACTTAGTGTATACTAATTCGTGGAGGTAGAGCAATGAATACAGTAAAGACTCGGAAGGTGGGGAATTCGCTCACTGTGACCATTCCTAAAAATTTGGGGATGACAGAAGGTCAAGAAATGGTTGTCTACAAAGGGATTGACGGAGTCATTGTCTTAGCTCCAAAACTGAAAGATCCTTTTGATGGGATTACTGATTTGAGAATGACAAATGATTTTGAAGGGGTAAGATCACTTGATAGCGAAATCTGAGTATATTCCTGAAAAGCAGGATATCATTTGGCTGGACTTTGATCCATCAGTCGGTCGGGAGATTCAGAAAAGGCGACCTGCCTTGGTAGTTTCTAGGAGAGAATATGCCTTGCAAACTGGATTTGTGGCTGTCTGTCCTATCACTCACGGCCAACGTCGTTTGGCAGAAAAAGGCTTGCTCGTTCCTGTCTCATCGGACAAGGTAGATGGCGCTGTCAATCCATTTCAACTGTATACCTTTGATTTTCGGATGCGTAATGCTCAAAAAATAACAAGAATGGACACACAATGTTTTCAGAAAGTCGTCCAACTTTACCAGTACATCTTCGGAGATACATAAATCCTACCATGCATAGACAAGGTAGGATTTTTTCTATATGAGTAACCTATCTAAAAACGGATGAAGGCAATTTGTTAAAATTCCTCTAATCCAGCTTTCTTGTGCTGATGATAGATGTTCTGCCTGAAGGCATTCTTTTAGAAAATCGCGGACTTGTTCTGGTGCAATTTCAAACTCAAAGGCTCTCATCTTGTAGAAAAAATCGATGAGATGCTCAGATAAGTATTCATCTGAAAAGAGTACTTCTCCACTTTTTCGATATTCTAATAGAAGCCGAGAAAATCTAGCTTTTTCATCAGGCAAATCCCGAAAATAGGAATTAAGAAGCCAAGTCTGCTTCTGCTTTCGTTCAATAGGATCTTGATTTGCAATCCGCTGATCCTTTTCCAGCTCTTTCTGGTTTTGTTTAGCCTTGATAGCCCGTTCTTCTCTATTTTTTCCAAAGAGGATTTTTTCCCATTTTCGTTCTTCTTGGGTCAAGGTTTCTGTAAAACCAAAGTAATCTTGATAGGCTCGTTCTGCAGGCCCCATAGCAAGAATGAGGTTGTCAGCGTATTGCTTGGCGATTTTATCTCTCTTCTTGTGTTCTTTCTCCGCTTGAATCCGTAAATGCTGCTCGTAGTCAATTTTCTCCTTTCCTAGTTTGACAAGGTAGAGTTGGTCATCGGTCTTACCAAGTAAAAAAGGTTTGATACACTTTTCCAGCACTTCTTCCATACGAGCCTTCTTCTTTGGCTCTGCCTTGGTCCAACTTCCACCTTGAAAGACTTCTAGGAAAAGCTGGTAGTCTCTCTCAGGTGCGAATTGATTGCCACGATTGGCTTTGAAAACACCTTTTTCCCAAAACCATTTTAGAAGTCGTTCGTCAAAATCGCTTTTAGTGACCTTGATTTTTCCCTTTTTCTGAGCCTTTTTGGTTAGGTTTTCAACTTTTCTGAGTAGTTTTTCTTCCTCTTCTAGTTGCTGATCGAGGCTAATACGATGAAAATGGCGAACACAGTCGCTTCCTATAGGAAAGAGACGTTGGCCTGTAACTCCGTTAAAGAGTTCGTAAGAGTATTTAATGGCATTTCCGCAGATACAATTACTACGCCCAATACCATTAAAAATCAAGGAAACTTCATTCCAGATCCCAAGTATCAGCTTTTGAAGCTTGTAAAACTGCATCGTGCAGGGATTTTCTAACTGGAAGTGTCATGAGGTCTCCTTTCTAGATTATATTTTTACAACTTGTACCTCATCTTTGCCGAGCAAAATCAAGTATTTTTCAATGTTTTCAATCGAATAGGCTCGTGATAAAGCTTCTCCATAGAGCGCTAACTGCCCACGATAGCGTTCAATAAGCTGATTTGGTTGATCGTAACGGTCAGTCTTATAGTCAAAGAGGACAATTCGGTCTTGATAGAGTAAATACCCATCTAGAATCCCACGAACAACAAAGTCTTCCTGACTCTTTTGATCTCGTTTGAGCATGGAGAAAGGTTGCTCGCGGTAGAGATGGCCGATATTAGTGAGAATCTCCTGACCAAGTGGTGTGTCAAAGAAAGCAAGGATTTTAGAAAGATTAATCTTGTCTCTCACAGCTGGACTAGTCTGAACTTGTTTGAGAGTTTCTGTCAGGCTAGCAAGTGTTGGTTGCTGACTAAGGTCAATTCTCTGCATGAGTTCGTGAGTGGCACTACCAATCTCAGCTCCAGTTACTTTTTCTTTAGTTGAAAAATCGGGTAAATCAAAGCTGATTGGCTTCTCTGTTGATTGAGTTTGGTTAGTAATTTCTACCCCTTCCATATCCATAACGGGTTCGTAGAATTTCTTGATTTGGCTTGGGGTTTGAACGCTAGGAAGCTCAATGGCTGCACGGTGAAGAGTATTATAAACTTCCACCTCTTTCAGCACTTCCAAAGCTTCTTTGATGGTTTCTGACTGGCGGTTGTCTGCTTGAGAGCTATCTTGTAGAGGACTCTTGTTTTCCAATTGACCAATAGCTTCTCTGGTCAGCTGGTCTTCACCAATAAAACGATAGCTAAAGTTGAGATCTTCCTTGGCAAATACTTTGCTGATAGCCCAGATCCAATCTTGGAAATTTCTTGCTTGCAGTCTGGTATTGCTATCTAATTTTCCGCTCTCAGCTGATGGATATTCCTTTGCTTCTAGCTTTTCACGAGAACCCTTGCCGACAAGATAGAGCTTTTTCTCAGCTCTCGTCATGGCAACATACAGCAGACGCATCTGCTCTGAATAGCTAGCCAGTTGCAGTTCTTTCTCATTCTGCGTATAAGTTAAGCTAGGAATAGAGAGTTTAATGGTTTTAGGATAGTGTGCTTCCACTGCTCCTGTTTCCACCTTGGCAATGTATTTGACACCAAGCCCATTTTGACGACTGAGAATGACGTCTGACGTCGAGTCTTGTTTGTTGAAGTCCTGATCCATGTTGAGGATAAAGACATAAGGAAACTCTAGTCCTTTACTCTTGTGAATGGTCATAAGTTCTACAGCATCTTTTGGCGGTGCGACGGCTACGCTTGCGAGATCGTGCTGGGCTTCTAGGACTTGGTCAATCATACGTATAAAACGCGACAATCCCTTAAAATTACTCTTTTCAAACTGGTCAGCACGTAGCGCTAGGGCATAGAGATTGGCCTGTCTAGCAGGGCCATTTGGCAAAGCCCCAACATAGTCATAATAAAAACGGTCATTATAAATCTTCCAAATCAAGTCATAGAGAGAGTGGGTTTTGGCATATAAGCGCCAAGAATCCAAGATATCCATGAATTGATTTAATTTTTCTGCTAGATCTGTGTGAATTAACTCTTTCTGGCTAGCTGCTTGTTTATGAGCATTGACCAGTTTCTCATAGAGATTTTCTTGGGCCTTATCTTCTATTTTCTGAAGGGACAAGCGTGCCAACTCGTCCTCATCGAAACTAAACATAGGAGACTTCATCAGAGCTACCAAGGCATAGTCTTGCAGGGGATTGTGAATGACGCGCAGGGTGTCCAGCATGACTTGTACTTCTAGGGATTGGAGGTAGTTGTTTTGCTCACCGTCGGTTTTAACTGGAATTCCGTACTCAGACAGGGCAAGTAGAATCTGGTCATTTCGACTGCGACTGGAAGTCAAAAGGGCAATTTCCTTAAAGGCTACACCTTTCTCTTGATGGAGCTTCAAGATTTCCTTGATGACCAGACGCATTTCCCCAGTTAGTTTCGATTCTGTTTGGCTCTCTTCCTCCTCTTGCCCACTATCGTCCTTATCGTAGAGGAGAAATTCTGCCTTGTTGTCTGGATTAGGAGCCAGCTTGGTATTAGCAAAAACAAGCTGGTGCATGCTATCATAGTTGATTTCGCCGACCTCTTGGTCCATAAGGCGTCCAAAAACATCATTGGTTGCTGATAGCACTTCTGAACTGCTACGGAAATTTTCCTTGAGGAGTATCAACTTACCCTCTTTAGGATTTTGCGCATAGCGTTGAAATTTTTCATTGAAAATTTGGGGATCTGCCTGACGGAAACGGTAGATAGACTGCTTGATATCTCCCACCATAAAGCGATTGTGACCATTCGACAGCAATTCCAGCATCCGTTCTTGAATGTGGTTAGTATCCTGATACTCATCGACCATGACTTCGTGGAATCGTTCCTGATAAGCCTCGCGGACTTGTGGGAAATTCTCTAAAACCTCAATGGTGTAATGACTGATATCAGCAAATTCAAAGGCATTTTCCTGGCGTTTACGTTCACGATAAGCATTCACAAAATCACTCATAAAGTTTTGGAAGGTTTTAGCTAGATCCCAAGTATCTTCATGATAATGTTCTTGGTAGTCGAGAATCGTTATCTGGTCCGCCAGTTGTCCTAGTTTAGCAAACTGGGCCTTTCTCTCTTCGTTGTAGGCATCAACAAGTGGCTTTAAATCGGCCTTACGACTGGAGTTAGCCAGAGCTCGACCATTTTTCTCCTTAGAGATGACGACAACACGCGTAAGCACTGCTTGATAAGCCTGGCTATCGGACTCCTGATTTAAGGAGCTAATTTCATCCAGAACCAGCTGCACATTTTCTAAATAGGCAGCTTTTGGAAACTCCTTGGCATCGTTATCCAGATGATAACGGAAGAAACTTTCCAAGTCCCAAAGCGCCTGCTTGATTTGCTCAGTTAGTTTGTCTTTTTCATTTGCAAAGTCAGCTTCTTCAAACCCTTTGAGGAAAGACTCGTTCAGCCATTTTTGGGGACTGCTGGTGGATTGAAGGAAATCATAGATTTTGTAGACTTGCTGGCGCAGACCTCGTTCATCCTTGCCACGTCCAGCAAAGTTTTTCACTAATCGACTAAATTTCTCTTTATTTTCACCTTGGTAATGCTCTTCAAAAACCTGATGAAAAACTTCGTTCTTTAAGAGTAACTGTTCACTTTCATTTTGTAGAATACGGAAGTTCGGTGCGATATCAATCAGATAACCATGCTTGCCAAGGAATTTTTGTGTGAAAGAGTCCATGGTTCCAATGGCAGCGTTTGGTAGATCTGCCAATTGACGTCCCAAGTGTTGTTTGAGCTCGACATCATCGGTTTCTTGGATTTGTTGGCTGATTTTTTTCTCCAAGCGCTCTTTGAGTTCAGTAGCAGCCTTGACAGTAAAAGTCGAGATAAAGAGTTGGCTGATTTCTACACCACGCGCTAACTGATCCAGAATGCGCTCGGCCATAACAAAGGTCTTCCCTGAACCAGCAGACGCTGAAACTAGGATATTTTGCCCTGCGGTATAAATGGCTTCGATTTGCTCGGCAGTTCTTTTCTGTTCCTTGCTCGAACTTGCTTCTGCTTTTTGCAGTTTTTGAATTTCTTCCTCAGTTAAAAAGGGAATGGGCTTCATCGATTCAACTCCTCTCTCATTTTTTCAAACCAAGCTTGCTTGAGCTTTTCTCCGACCAGACGCTTTCCGTCAGCTAAGTCTAACCTCTCTAGGAAACGGGCTTGTCCCAAGTGGTAATTTGCTTCAAAACCTGTGATGGCTTGGTGTTGCTGGACGTATGGGGCAATGCTTCTGCCATTTTCGGTATAGGGATTAATGGCAAACTGGCCTTGTAAAATCTTCTCAGCTGCCTTCTTGTAAAGATGGGCATTGTAGTCCAATAAGAGCTGGAATTCCTCGTCTGTCAGCTGATTAGCCTTGTTTTGGTTATAAAACTCTCCCAAGTGGCTGCTTTCTTTTTCTAAAAAGAGTCCTTGGTATTTCATTGATTTGCTGGCTTCTACTACTGCTCCTGCCAGACTTTTAACAGCTAATAAAGATTGGACAGGCTCAGCCATTTCCAAGTACATGGCACCGAAAAAGTTCTGCTCCCCTTCCTTTTTAAGGGCAGCAAGATAGGTTGGCAACTGGGAATTGAGCCCATTAAAGAAATGAGGAAACTGGAACTGGGTCAAACTAGACTTGTAGTCCACCACTCCTAGTGCTCCATCAGCTTTCAAGCGGTCAATGCGGTCAACCTTGCCTCGCACATGGACACTCCGACCATTATCCAATTGAATAAAGGCCTGGTCCTTACCGCCAAATATTGCCTCCTCTTGGATGGTTTCGATAGCTGGATTATGACAAAGGATGTGGCCCGTAGTTCGCGCGACATCAAGCAGAACTTCCTTGGTAAACTGCGCTTCCAAACTTTCCTGATAAATAGCCTCAAATTCGCGTTCTTGGCTGGTTTCTTGAATAGCTTGTTCCAGACGTTGGTCAAAGGAATCTTCATCAGGCAGTTTCAAGGCACGTTCAAAAATACGATGCAAGAAATTCCCGTGACTGCGAGCATCAGGACGAAGGCGCAATTCTTCCTGCAAACCTAAGACATAACGGAGGAAATAACTGTATTCATTGCGGTAAAACTCCGTCAAACCAGACGTAGACAGGTAAAACTCCTTGTCAGCTGGATAGAGAGCCTGCAAGGTCTCTTTCTCTAATGGTTTGCTGCTTGGGCTAGTTGGGAGTGCTGGATTTGTAAGACCTTTTTGATCAAGTTTTTTCCCCATCACACGCGCCAGAACCTTGACAAAGGTCACATCTTTTTCATTTTCACTAGAACCTGCCTGCTGATGATAGGCAACTAAGCTAGACAAGAGACTGTGATAAGAACCCATATCATCCTTAGACAGACCTTTGTGATGAATCTTCTTCTCTGTCCGATTAAATCCAAAACTCACCAGTTCTTGAAGATAGGCCGATTCCTTACTCTCATTTTCATTGAGGAGACTTGGAGCGGATAACACCAACTGCTTACGAGCAGCATTGGCTAAGGAAAGCATGGTATAGCGATTTTTCTTGAGGTTTTCACTACTTGCAATCAGTAATTGCGCTCCCTCCTCAGTTGCTTGATTTAGACTTTGTCTTTCTTCGTCTGTCAAAAGACTGGTGTTTTGCGCGATTTTTGGCAAATGATCCTGAGTCAGCCCGATGGCGTAGACAAAATCAGCTGTCAGAGGGGCAATCAGATCGTAACTTTGCACCAGAACGGTGTCCACTGTCGCTGGAATGGTACGATACTGGGATAAGCTCATTCCAGAATGGAGCAAGGCTAGGAAATCCTCTAGACTAACCTGTGTACCAGCGAAAACGGTCGCAAATTGTTCTAAAACATGGCAGAAAGCCTTCCAAACTTCGGCTTGTCTTTCCTGTTCTAGAGTTTCCATAGTAGCTGTCAATCCTTGCATCTGCTTGCTTAAAGTAGCATTTTTTAGAAAAGTATTCCACTTTTGCAAGAGATTTTCAGTCTTTTGCTTCCGACTCGCAAATAAGGTTTCAAGTGGCGCCAAAACTCGCAGACGAAGAGCATTTAGACGCTCTAAATCAAATTTTCCATGATGGGATTTTGTAAAGGTCTGCTGAAAAGAAGGCAAGCCATTGATACCAAGATAGCGGAGATATTGCTCAAAAGCATCAATATCCGCTTGGCTAAGGTCAGTATACAGACCAGTTCTGAGGAGATTAATCAAATCTTCCTGACGGAAACGGTAACGTTTTAAACGTAAAATAGATTCCACGTACTGGGTCAAGGGATGATGAGCCATGGATTCACTTCTACCAAGATAGAATGGTATCTGGTACTGGTCAAAAATGGTTTTCAACGATAACTGGTAAGAAGCCACATCACCCAGCAAAATACGGAAATTCTTGTAACTCAGTTCTGGATGGTCATGTAATTTCTGACGAATAGCGCGAGCCACCAACTCCAACTCTTCCTTTTGTGTCAAACAAGACCAGATTTGCAGATTTTCACGGTCCTTCTCATCTACATCTAAAGTAAGTTCTGAAAAATCATAAGAAGACTCCAGCAAACGAGAGGCCTTGTCAAAACTATCCATTTTCTCATGTGTCTGAGAACGATCCTGAGCAGGTGTTTGGTATTTTGCCCCCAAATGATGAAGAAATTCCACACTGGCTTGGTAGAGATTCCCTTCAGTGAACGGACTGCTATAAGCCTTCTTGCTTGCATAAGCACCAATGACAATCTCGACACCTTTTCGATGGAGTAGATCCACTACACGCTCTTCCTCGGCAGAAAAACGGGTAAATCCGTCAATGACTAAGGCAAGTTGACTGAAATCACTACTTACCTTGTCATTCTCAATAGCCTCAATCAAATGGGACAACTGACTTCCCTGAGCCAACTGACCTTGATTGAGATAGGCTGTTACTTTCTCAAAAATCAAGAGTAAATCTGCTCTCTTGTCCTCATCCGTCAAACTTTCTAAGTCCAAAAAGCTCATCTGAGCAGTCGTCATCTCATGATAAAGTTCAACCAACTGCTGGATAAATTGAGGATCCTGCTTAATCGCACCATAAACACGCAAGTCCTTGGGATCTAGTTCCGCAAGACATTTATAAAAAGCCATCCCAAGACCGATGTCATCTAGACTCGTCTTAGCTGGCAAATCATTTAAAACCAGGTAACGAGCCATCTGAGCAAAACGCGTGACGGTAATCGCAAAAGAAGCCTGCTGGGACAAGCATTCCAGCACGGCGCGTTCCTTTTCAAATGAAAGAGAGTTGGGAGCAATGTAGAAAACCCGCTTACCAGCAGCAACTAGCTCTTCTGCCTCTCTCGTTAAAATTTCAGTCAAAGAAGTCCGAATATCAGTATAAAGTAATTTCATCTCAGCCTCGTTTGCTTTATCAAAGTTTCTTACTCTATTATAGCAAAGTTCGCTTCACAGTCCAAATCCAAAATTCTAGTTGACAATCATTTAACTAGCAAATCAATCATCCTTCATCATCCACTTTCATATGCTGAAAGATATAGAGGAAAAAGTCTTTGGAAACTTCAAAATGCCCATAACGGAGTCGAGAACTATAATCTTTCCATTCAGGATGTTGTCTAGCTATTTCTATGGAGCAATCTTTGACTGGTTGATAATACTCGACATTTCGTCTAAAGGGGAAAAATCCTTCAAACTGCTCTACTTGATAGGCCTTGTCGTCTATAATTTTACCCACGGCCACAAAAGCCTGTAACTTGTCTTGACCGTTCATATCGTATTTTGGGCTATAGTATAAAAGATAGTCACCTTTTTTCATACGATTTAAGGAACCGCCCTTTCCATGACAGACCTGACAAAAATTCCCTTCAACTCCTCTTAAAACATGGTTCTTCGAAACAACTCCGACCCAATATCTAGGCATTTTTATCCTCCAACTCTACTAAAAAGCGATTAAAAACTTCTCTATCGTTAGATAGTTTTTCAAAAAATTCTTCATCAACACCTTCTACTAAAGGTAAAGCTTGATTGACCTTCTCCGCGCCAGACTTCGTCACTGAGACCAGTTTTGCCCGACTATCCTTTGGGTGTTGATCGCGTCTAATGTAGTCTTTCTTCTCCAGTAGCCTAACAATCTGGGAAACCGTCATGACATCCATACCAGTGAACCGAGCAATATCAACTTGCGTTACATATTCCTCTCTATTAGACAGAAACAAGAGCGAGGTTAAAACGATAAATTGGGGCAAAGTGAGGCCATCCGATTTCAAGACTCTTTTTAAGTTGCTTTCCCACTTGTTGTAGACTTTGATGAAAAGAAGACCTGTAGATTCTGTTTCATCATTTTTGTAAATTGAATTAAAGTAATACTTTGTCATTATCTCTCCTTAAATATTAAGTATACATATTATATAAGATTTTATTTTGTTTTTCAAGAAAAGGAGAGTCGAATGTTACAATTCTGTCAGACATTTTATAGTCTATATGCTATAATAAAAGCAAAACACCTAGAAAAGGAAGTCTTATGATTAAACTACTAGCCTTGGATATGGACGGAACCCTCCTTAACGAAGCCAAGGAAATCCCACAA
The DNA here is from genome assembly GCF_041432205.1 of Streptococcus sp. 27098_8_51. GTDB lineage: Bacteria > Bacillota > Bacilli > Lactobacillales > Streptococcaceae > Streptococcus. The sequence goes on along the minus strand of NZ_JAPVZE010000001.1, from coordinate 348,726 downwards.
GCCCACATCACTGCCATTCACCAAGCCATTGAAAAAGGTGTCAAACTGGTTCTCTGTACAGGTCGCCCGCTTTTCGGTGTCCTTCCTTACTACAAAAAACTGGGACTGGACCTTCAGAATGAGTATGTCATCGTCAATAACGGTTGTTCAACCCATCAGACCAGTGACTGGAGTCTAGTGGACTGGCAAGAACTCAGTCCAGCTGACATCGAATACCTCTATGACCTAGCAGAAAAAAGCGACGTTCAGTTGACTCTTTTTGATGAGAAACATTATTTTGTCCTCGGTGGCAAGCCTAATCAAATTGTTCAAAATGATGCCAAGCTAGTCTTTTCGGACCTGACTGAAATCTCCCTTGAGGACGCGACTAGTGGCAAGTATCGGATGTTCCAAGGTATGTTTTTAGGAACAAAAGAACAAACAGACGATTTTGAGCAGCGGTTCGCTGAGGAACTCTGCCAACGATTTAGCGGCGTTCGTTCGCAGCCAGTCATTTATGAAGCGATGCCACTTGGAACTACCAAGGCTACTGCTCTTTCTCGACTAGCAGCGATTTTGAAGATCGAGCCCTCAGACATTATGGCCATGGGCGATGCCAATAACGATATCGAAATGCTTCAGTTTGCAGGACTTGGCATTGCTATGGGAAATGCCAGCGACCATGTCAAATCCTTAGCCAATGACGTTACAGCCAGCAATGAAGAAGAAGGTGTTGCGCGTGCCATTGAGAAGTATATTTTATAATTGAGAAGCCCAGTTCATGTCAACTGGGTTTTGTTTTTTTAGAATCACAAAACTTTAGAAACTCTTTAGAATTACTTGATATTTCTTTGATTTCTATACCTTATACTAAAGTTAGTAAAACAAATCAAAAGGAGAAAATCATGAAAACAGTACTCGAAATTCATGGACTGACCAAACAATTTGGCCAACAAGCTATTCTTCAAGATCTTAGTCTAACCATAAAAGAGGGAGATATTTATGGACTAATCGGAAAAAACGGAGCTGGTAAAACTACTCTTATCAAAATCATTACACAATTATTGTTTGCGGACAAAGGTACAGTTTCCCTCTTTTCTAGCAAAGAACAAAATGAGTGGACCAAGGCTTTATCACGAGTGGGTTCTGTTATCGAATCACCTGTAGCCCATAATCACTTAACAGCTTATCAAAACCTTAAATATTATTGTATGATACGTCATATTCCAAATGCTGATAAGGTGATTCATGAAACCTTGGACTATGTTGGCTTGTCAGATACAGGGAAAAAAGTCTTTCGTGATTTCTCACTAGGAATGAAACAAAGACTTGGCATCGCCATTGCCCTCCTATCAAAACCCGACTTCCTGATTCTTGATGAACCTATTAACGGTCTCGACCCAATTGGAATCAAAGAATTTCGTCTCATGATCCAGCGGCTCAATCAAGAAAAAGGCATAACTATCCTCATCTCTAGCCATATCTTGTCAGAACTCTATCTCTTAGCTAATCGCTTTGGTATTCTGGATCAAGGTAAGATTATCCGTGAAATTAGTAAAGCTGAGTTTGAAACACTGAGTGAGGATTATATTGTGCTTAAAACAAGCGATAAAGAAAGAGCTTGTCAGGTATTGAAAGAACAAATCCAGCTCCAGTTTAAGGTTGTCAATCCTGAAAATGAAATCCATATCTTTGGTAATGAACAAGATGTCAAACAGATTCTTAAGCAACTAACTTTGGCAGATGTTGCTATTGATGAGATTTACTTTGCCCGTCAAAACCTAGAAGAATACTTCACCCAATTGGTAGAATAGGAGAAAAATCATGATACATACCATTCAAGCAGATTTTTACCGTCTTTTCCGCTCCAAAGGATTCTGGATTACAGAATTCATTCTCTTTGTTCTCTTGCTAATGGGTGCCACTATCGGGGCTACAGGACATTTAATGTCAGTAAATACAACACCACCAGAGACTCCAACCCATGGTTGGAATGGGATAGAAGCCCTAATCAACGCGTCTAATAACGGCTCAAATCTCGTTTTCCTCTGTATTATTCTAGTATGTTTAGTTCTTGGGGTTGACCTAATCGGCAAACTATATAAAAATAGTTTGACAGTTGGCGTTTCTCGTACAGAGTATTTCCTTGCTAAATCCTTTGTACTAGCAAGTATCGCTCTCTTACAACTCATCGCCAGCCTTGTGATTGCCTTTATTCCTGCTACTCTACTAAACGGAATTGGAACAATGCCTGATGGTTTTGCTACTAATCTCCTCTTAACCATTTTCCTTCAATTTCTTTGCCTCCTTGCTTGGCTTTCCATTGTTTCCTTCATTCTCTATGTTAGTCATTCTTATCTTGCGGTATTTATTGGTTATTTGGTCAGCTCTATCATCCTTTCTATGCCAATGCTTGTTTTCCCAGATATTGAAATTCTACGATATTTAATCCTAGAATTTGCCTATGCTATGACTAGTAATAATCAATCTATTCTCTATACCATCACGGTTTGCGTTTCTGTCATACTTTTCTTCTCTCTCAGCAGCCTTACCGTTTTCAAAAAGAAAAGTCTGTAAAAAAATGACCTCCTCTAGGATATAGAGGAGGTTTCTTCTGTTAAAAATAAATAAAGGCTGAAAACCATTCTCCATCTGTGCTTAGTTTCATATCTGCACCGAGAAGATGGCATAATTCCTCAGTGATATATAGACCTAAACCAGAGGATTCTTCTGTGTCTGATAGATTTTCAGAATAAAAACGATTGCTGAGATTGTCTATATTCTTGATAGGTTTTTTGACAAGATTATCGATTTCTAAAACAAGCCTATTTTCTTCCTTTTTCAAAGAAAGTCGAGCCTTCTCCTTGCCGTGCTTGAGAACATTTCCAAGGAGGTTTTGTATAATTCGGTCAAGCAAGTCCTCATCAGTCGTCGTTTTCAATCCTGGTTCAACGTTAAAATCAAGAACAATCTGTGATGATTGAAAAACGTCGTAATAGGCTAAAGTCTTTTTCGTTATAAAAGTTGATAAATCAAGTTCTTCCAGTTTCGGTTTGACTGCTCCTTCCATCAAATGACGGTATTCAAGGAGGGCCTCCAACCGTTTGGAAACCAAATCCTGATGATGGGCTATTTTATTTAAGGTTTCTGAACTATTATCAGGGTGTTTTATTAGTTGCTGGGTATATCCTGAAGCGATTGTCAAAGGTGTCCGAATATCATGAGCAATGTTACTGATTGCCATATCTAGGGTGCGTTTTTCACGCTTCATGATTAGCTGATTTTGCTCCACTTCCTGAAATAGATTCTCAATTTGGTTATGTAGACGCAAAATGGTCTTTGAAAAGAAATTTACACCGATCCTCTTCATGCTACCCGAGCGAATCTTCTCTTCGATTTGTCTGCTTAAATCTCTAACTGTTAGATGATAGCGAATCAAAGAAACTGATAAAATGATGTTAATGAGGAGCAATATTGATAATAAAATATAAATCATTGCTTGTCTCCTTTTAATCGTACACCAACTCCCCAAATGGTTTCGATGTATTCGTCATTTGGATCCAGTTGATGTAGTTTTTTACGGAGATTGCTTAGATGAGTGTTGAGCGTATTATCTCCAGGCAGGTAACTTTCTTCCCAAATCAATTCATAGAGTTCTTCCTTGGTGAAGATCTTTTTAGGATGCTGGAGCAAGATTTGGAGAATCTGACACTCTTTCTTTGCAAGGCGAATGGTTTCAGTTGCGCTACTTATTTCAAAACTATCCGCATCAAACTGGATATTTTTTAAGCTTTGTACGAGGTTTTCAGTTTTTCTCTGGTTTTCTGACTGATGTTCACCGTTTTGGCGTAACTGTACAGTGACTCTGGCAAAGACTTCGTTCAAATCAAAAGGTTTTACTACATAATCATTGGCGCCGTCTAGGAGATATTGGCTGATGAGCTTTTTATCACCTAAAGCAGTAAGCATGATGACCGGAGTCTGACTAGTTTGTCGAATAGCTTGCAAGACTTGATCGCCATTTTTCCCAGGGAGCATGATATCTAGCAAGACGAGATCAATGCCACCTTTGTCAAATTGCATGATACCTTCTGTCCCAGAAAATGCTTGAATCACCTCGTGTTCCTCTGCAAGAAGGGTTCTTAAGATTTCCTGGATTTCATTATTATCTTCAACTACAAGTATGTTCGCCATAAACCTCGTCCTTTCTAAAACTATTATAACATGTTTTGTTGGGAATTCCAGATACAGAAAAGCTCCTCTCACATTTTAAGCAAGAAGGAGCTAATGAGTATTGAATCTACTTAACTAAATAAGCAATCAAGGCTATAATCCATAGATGCGCTGGGTAGAAAATATAAAAGAAATATTTACTCCAACTAGTTTCTTTTCCTCGCTGTCCATTATACAAAGCCATAAAAGGAAAGACGGTGATAAAGAGCCAGTCAGAATTGTAAAGCATCATTTCCAGTGTTTGGTGCCAAGTGTCGTAAATTTGGATGGAAGTCACTAACAAGAAGGCCCACAGAAAGGCATAGAGGAGATTTCGCAAGCCCTTGCGATTTCGACAAGAGTAACTAATCAAGAGAAATGGTAGCATGGTGATGCCCCCCTCAGTAAAAAGACACCCGAAAATCAAGAGCCCAGCAAGCCCAATACGACGCCACAACTTCTCCTTTTTATCCAACTCTTTTCTGGGAAAACCAATCCAAAGCATGGTAACACCGATGGCCAAAGTCAAGAAAATATTATTAGTAACCATTACACCCTTAGAGGCAAACAGAGTATTGAGAAGGCTATTTCCAGCAAACATGATCAGCGCCCAAGACCAGAGACGGATGAGGTAGTTTTTCAAGTTTCGAGTATAGATAAAACCTTCCATAGCCATATACGCAAACCAAACTCCCACACAACGGGTCAAGGCGTGAAAGATACCTTCCCACAAAGGAGAAACGATCCCGGTGATATGAGGGATATGGTCCAGAACCATTACTGCCGCCATCAGATACTTCAACTGTGTCGCATTCCATTTTTTCATAATAAACCTCTTTCTTTTTTATCTACATAGAGTATAGCATACATTTCCGCGTATAATCGTACACCTATCTTACATTTTTGTAAGACAGGCATGAATATTAAATGTTTATTATGAAATTTACCTTCTAGTCCGTAATTCGTTGGTACATTTCGGGTCTTCTATCACGAAACAGTCCCCAATTTAGGCGCTCGCTTGCTCCCTTATCAAGGTCATAAGTTGCTAACAGAACAGCTTCTCCTTGTCTTTCAGCTCTCTCTAGAATAGCTCCTGTTTCATCCGTCATAAAGGAGGAACCGTAGAAGTCAAGACTAGAACTCTGTCCGCCATTTTCCTCACTAGGAGTGACTTCTTCCAAACCGTAACGATTGGCTGCAATGACTGGGACAATATTTGCTGCTGCGTGCCCTTGCATGGTACGTTGCCAGTGACCGCAACTATCCGTATCTAAGATAGGCTCTGAACCGATAGCGGTTGGGTAAAAGAGCAATTCTGCCCCATTCAACGCAAGACAGCGCGCCGTTTCAGGAAACCATTGATCCCAACAGATGCCAATCCCAATCTTAGCATAGCGAGTATCCCAGACCTTGAAACCAGTGTTACCAGGCGTAAAGTAAAATTTTTCTTGATAATAATGATCATCTGGTATGTGGGTCTTCCGATAAACGCCCAGCACTTCTCCATCAGCATCAATGACGGCGATTGAGTTATACAAGACATTGCCATCTTTCTCGTAGAAACTGATGGGTAAAACGACCTTTAGCTCCTTGGCAATGGTTTTAAAATGCTGAATGGCTGTATTTTCTGTCACCGACTGAGCATGCTGGTAGTAGTCATACTGGCGTTCCTGACAGAAATAGGGACGTTCAAACAACTCGGGCAAGAGAATAATTTGTGCGCCTTGTTCTGCAGCTTGACGTACTAGACGTTCCGCTGTTTGGATATTTGTCGCCACATCCTTGGCGCATTGCATCTGGATCGCTGCAACTTTTACATTTCTCATCTTTTTCTCCTATTCTGGGATTTGTTGGGTGATACAGTGAATATTGCCACCACCTAAGAGAATATCTCTGGCTGGAATTCCTACGACCTTACGGTCTGGGAAACACTTGCTGAGGATATCTAGGGCCACTTGGTCGTTTACATCCTCAAACTGGGGCACTAAGACCGACTTGTTTGCAATATAGAAATTGACATAGGAAGCTGCAAGACGTTCACCTGCATAACGCTCTTCTTCCCCTTCTTCATAGATGTAGCCTGACAAATCCTCTTCGGTTACAACTTGATGAAGCGCTGGGATTGGCAATTTATGAATGGTGAAGGTACGCCCTTTTGCATCTGTTTCTTTTTCTAAAAGCACAAGATCAGCTGCAGACACGGCATACTGAGGATCGCTTTTGTCGTCTGTCCAAGCTAAAACAAGTTCTGCAGGACCAACAAAGGCTGCAACATTGTCAACGTGTTCATTGGTTTCGTCCTGATAAATACCATAAGGAAGCCAAATAACTTTTTCAGCGCCAAGGCTCTCTAATAAGGTGTTTTCAATTTGCTCTTTAGACAGGTGGGGATTGCGTCCAGGACTGAGTAAGCAGCTTTCAGTCACAAGAATGGTCCCTTGACCATCGCTATGGATCGCGCCGCCTTCCAGTACAAAAGGTTTGGCATCATAAACAGGTATCTCTAAAACTTCTGCAAAACGACTGGCTACTTGGTTATCCTCTTCATAATCTTGATAAAGACCATCGACAGCACCACCCCAGGCATTAAAAGACCAATCGACTGCCAATCTTTCTCTTTTATCATTGACAAGAATAGTCGGCCCCGTATCACGCGCCCAGGCATCATTAGTAGGAATATCTAAATAAACAACCTTTTCTCCAAGATAGGATTGGGCTTCAGATAGATGGTCCTGCTCCACCAAAAGATAGACTCTTTCCCCTTCTGCTATGGTCTTGATAATTTGGCTAAATGCTTTTTTTGCAGCCTTTCCTTGAAAAGGCCATGAACCTGGTCGAGTCGGCCATATCATGAGGGTGCCATGATGGGGTTCATACTCTGCTGGCATACGATAGCCTAATTTCTTTGGACTGTCCATCATGATAACCTCCCTTTAAAGTCTTGATAACCGAAGGATTTGACTAAGCTGCAGTCTCCCTGCTCGTCCATGAGATAGAGACTTGGCAAGCCAATACCATTAAAGGTATTATTTTTGACAAAGGAGTAAATAGCCATGTCTTCAAAGTAAAGTCTATCACCGATTTGGACTGGATTTTCAAAACTATAATCACCAATCACATCACCCGTCAGGCAGGTATTAGAAGAAAGTCTATAGGTATGGGCTTTTTCCTGCGGTTCAAATCCATTTCTCAGAGGTGGACGATAGGGCATTTCAAGTACATCTGGCATATGGCAGGTCGCAGAGGCATCTAAAACCAAAATATCCATACCGTTTTCGACAATGTCCAATACTTCAGTTGCTAGATAACCCGCATTGAGCGCAATAGCTTCACCCGGCTCGATATAGACTTCAAGATTGTAAGTTTCTCGGATACGCTTGATTTCTGAAATCAGCAAATCCACATCGTAGTCTTCTCTGGTGATGTGGTGTCCACCACCCATATTGAGCCATTTAACTTGATACAAATAGGGTCCAAACTGCGCTTCTACTGCTTTCAAAGTTGTCTCTAAATCATCTGAACCTTGCTCACAAAGAGTATGAAAATGAAGTCCGTCCACTAAATCCAACAAATCACTCGGTATCTTGTCTAGGCTAACTCCAAACCGAGATCCCGGAGCACAAGGGTCATAGAGCGCGTGATCACCTTGGGTAGAACATTGAGGGTTGAGGCGCAAACCGACACTGATACCAGCCTCTCGGCAACGAGGTCCATGTTTACGCAACTGTCTCTCTGAGTTGAAGACGATATGGTCCGTTATTTCCAGCAATTCCTCCAAGTCTGCATCCTTGAAAGCTGGAGCAAAGACATGGACTTCCCCCGGAAACTCTTCTCTAGCCAGCTTAGCTTCATAAAGTCCACTAGCCGTCGTACCAGATAGATACTGGCTAATCAAGGGATAGGTTTTATAGAGGGAATAAGCCTTTTGGGCAAGTAAAACTTTGCATCCAGCTTCTTCTTGTACATATTTTAGAATGCGACAGTTTGCTTCTAACTTGGCCAAGTCAATGACATAAGCTGGTGTGGGTACTTGTTCTAACTTCATTAGTCCACCATTTGCGGGTTTTCAACCACAACCCAAGGTAATCCATACTCATTCAAAGCTTCCATGAATGGATCTGGATCCAATTCTTCAAGGTTATAGACTCCAGGTTGTTTCCAAGTACCATTCATCACTAATTTTGTCCCAATCATAGCTGGAACTCCAGTGGTGTAAGAAATTGCTTGTGAACCAACTTCGGCGTAACATTCCTGATGGTCGCAAACATTGTAGATGTAGATGGTCTTTTCAACACCAGCTTTTACACCTGTAAAGATACAACCGATATTGGTTTTACCAACTGTGCGTGGACCAAGGCTGGCTGGATCTGGAAGCAAGGCTTTCAAAAATTGGATTGGCACAATGTCTTGTCCATTAAAGTTAATAGCATCCGTACGAAGAAGACCAACGTTTTCCAAGCATTTCATATGCGTTAGATAAGATTGGCCAAAAGTCATAAAGAAACGAATCCGTTTGACTCCAGGAATGTTTTTGGCCAATGATTCAATTTCTTCGTGGTGAAGGAGATACATGTCTTTTTGTCCAACCTGAGGGAAATCGTACTCACGCTTGATTGACATGGCTTCGACTTCGACCCATTTTCCATCTTCCCAGTAAGAACCTGGCGCAGAAACCTCACGGAGATTGATTTCTGGGTTAAAGTTTGTCGCAAATGGATAACCGTGGTCACCACCATTACAGTCTAGAATGTCGATATAGTGGATTTCATCAAAATAGTGTTTGAGAGCATAAGCTGAAAAGACACTGGTCACACCTGGGTCGAAACCAGAACCGAGAAGAGCAGTTAAGCCCGCTTCTTTAAATTTCTCCTGATAAGCCCACTGCCACGAGTAGTCAAAGTAGGCTGTAAAACCAAGTTCCTTACAACGTTTCTCATAGATAGCGCGCCACTCAGGATCTTCTGTATCCTCTGCCTCGTAGTTGGCGGTATCGATATAGTGGACACCTGTTGCCAAGCAAGCATCCATAATGGTCAAATCTTGATAAGGCAGAGCTACGTTCAAAACAGCTTCTGGTTTGTAGCTTTCAATCAAAACAATCACTTCTTCAACCTTGTCAGCGTCAAGAGCAGCTGTTTCAATCTTTGTACTTGTTTTCCCTTCTAATTTAGCCTTCAAGTCATCACATTTCGACTTGGTGCGGCTAGCAATCATAATCTCTGTAAAGGTTTCGCTATCTTGGCAAATCTTTGAAATAGCAACTTGGGCAACGCCCCCACATCCAATAACTAATAAGCGACTCATTTTTTTCCTTCCTCTTCTTCTAAAATGTCCTCAACATACTTGGGCAACATAAAGGCTCCCACGTGTAAGTTTGCAGTGTAGTATTCTGTGAAAAGCTGGCGTTTTTTCCAGCCTTCCTTGTCAAAATCTTTAACAGGGTGATATTTTTTCGATGCAAATCCAAACAACCAATAGCCTGCAGGACTGGTTGGGATATGTGCCTGATAAACCCGGCTGATTGGAAAGGCTTGATTGACCTTGCGGTGCATGCTTCGGCAAGCTGACTCATCCTCGTCAAAGAAGGGACTCCCATGCTGATAGATCATGATGCCGTCTTCTTTCAAGGCTCTGTAACTGTTCCCGTAAAATTCCTTGGTAAAGAGCCCTTCCGTATGTCCAAATGGATCCGTCGCATCGTTAATAATGATATCGTAATCATCCTCACAGTTTCTCAAAAAGCGTAGCCCATTTTGGTAGTAAATGGTAACACGAGGATCATCTAGCCCTGCAGCAAAGTCTGGGAAATACTCACGACAGACCTCAACCAACATCTCATCTGGTTCCACAATATCGATTTGCTCCAGTTCAGGATAGAGGGTTAATACTTGGGCAACACCACCGTCACCACCCCCAATAACCAAGACTTTCTTTGGATTTGGGTGGACAGCCATGGGAACGTGAACGGTCATTTCATTGTAAACAAAATCATCTGCATCTGAAAACAAGACATGCCCATTTAAGATCAATATCTTTCCAAAAGCTGGCGTATCTAATACTTCGATATCCTGCCATTCACTTTTTCCAGCATAGAGTTGCTTTGCAGTTCTCAAGGACAATTTAACATCTGGAGTATGAACTTCAGAAAACCATAGATCCATCTAGTTCTCCTTTCTCTTAATGACGTTGATGTGATTGACCTCTGGATCTTCCGTTCCTTGGAGGGAACAACCACGTTCTTTGGCAAATTGGATATAGTCTACAATTTCTCGTATAATGCGTTCACCTGGTGCTAGGATTGGGATGCCTGGAGGATAGCACATGACAAATTCCCCACAGACATGTCCAACAGATTCATCCAAGGTGAAACTTCTTCTCTCTGAATAAAAGGCTTCCTGAGGAGACAGCACTAACTCGGGCTGGATATATTCTCCAGCAATCAAATCTTTTCCATCTCTTGAGTAGAGTCTCTTGATATCCGCCAAAGCACCGACCAAACGTTCGATGTCTTGGATGCGGTCACCAATCGAAATATAAGCTAAGATATTCCCAATATCACCAAATTCGATCTGAATGTCGTATTCGTCTCGCAGGAGGTCATAAACTTCGATACCTGTTAAGCCAATACCCTGAGTGTAAACGGACAGCTTGGTCACGTCAAAATCACAAACAGACACACCGTCTATGAGCTCTTTTGAGTAGGCATAATAACCACCGATAGCATTGATTTCACGACGAGCATACTCAGATAGTTCAATGACTTTCTCAAAAGACTCTTTGCCACGAAGGGCTAAGTTGCGACGAGAAATATCCAAACTAGACATAAGTAGGTAAGAGGCAGATGTAGACTGGGTCAGGTTAATGATCTGACGAACGTACTCAGGATTCATCTGCTCCCCGATAAGAAGGATGGAGCTCTGGGTCAAACTCCCACCAGACTTATGCATAGAGACCGCCGCCATATCAGCGCCAGCATCCATAGCAGACAGCGGCAATTTATCTGTAAAATGCAAATGCGCTCCATGGGCTTCATCCACTAAAACCATCATGCCAGCTTCGTGAGCCATTTCCGTTAAACCCTTGAGGTCTGAACAAATCCCATAGTAAGTAGGATTGTTGATTAGGATAGCTTTAGCATCTGGATGTTCCTTAATGGCCTGTGCAACACGGTCATTTTCAAGACCTAAAGCGATACCGATTTTAGGATCCACACTCATCTCGATATAGATGGGAATGGCACCACATAGAACCAGCGCATTGATAGCAGATTTGTGAACATTACGTGGCAGAATAATCTTATCTCCTGCCTTACAGGTGGAAAGAATCATGGTCTGAACTGATGAGGTTGTTCCCCCAATCATGAGAAAGGCATGGGCTGCACCAAAAGCATCCGCAGCTAATTCCTCCGCATCCCGAATAATCGAAATGGGATGACCAAGATTATCCAAGGGTTTCATAGAATTGACATCAATGCCAACACATTTTTCTCCTAACAGTTCGACAAGTTCTGGATTTCCTCGTCCACGCTTGTGACCTGGCACATCAAAGGGGACAATCCTTTTCTTGCGTAGTTTGACCAAAGCCTCGTAAATTGGGGCTTGGTTTTGATCTAACTTCTTCAAGACATACTCCTTTACCGTATTTTTAGCACCTCAAGAAGATAAAGGCGACTAAAGGTTGACTTATGAAAAAAGAGCAGGTTTTCACCTGCTCTGCAATCTTCTGACGTGTGTATTTTGGTTTCTGTTGAGTATGTCTGTTCCTGATGTTTCCTAACTCTCTAGTAGCAAATATTACGTACTTTATTGATCGTTTCACAAGATGACGTGTGCTTTCACCACACTAAAATTTATGAATTAGGACAAGTGTCCTAACATCAACTTATAAAAGTAGGCTTTTAACCCTATCAATAATGTGGCTTTTCAACCACGCTTCGGCATTCAACCCTGCCTGTCCGTAGGCATTTTTTACTCGGGTTTATATTTGCTAGAAAACATCTTCTCATTTTCTAAGCCTTATAACTATATCATGTTTACAAGAGCTTGTAAAGGATTTTGTGAAACTTTTTTAAAGAATTTCTTTTTTTGTTCGCAAAATATTATTCAACAATAAAAAGAAATCGCTTTAAAGCGTTATAGACATAAGAAAAAAGAAACTACAACCATTAGCTGCTTCAATAATCTTAAAGTATAACTTGATATTGAAAATCAGTTCTTTTCATCAGATTTTATACACATTTCTAGCTAGGAAGTGCGAATCAACTGCTCCAATTCTACTTCTGAAAGCTGTCCTTGATTGTAAAGTTTTCTAAGTAAATCCTCATCTACAGTAATTGAATAGTAATCCGTCACAAACTCATGAAATTTCTCAAAACTGTCAAAGAAATAGGATAACAACCATTCGCCACCGTCCTGCTCTTGGTAGGTATTTTGATGCTCTTGACCGTCATACCAGATAAAGAAAGTTGTTTCATCTTTTTGCTCTTCTGAATATAGGTTTTGATACTTTACATCCAGTCCTTTATAAAATCCGTCTATGATGTCTTGATTCCACTCATCCGCAGCAAATTGACTCAAACTGCTTTCATGATCAAAGCCCTTTATAAGGATCATTTTATCAGTGAACATCACATCTAGAGAATCACCAGAACCATTGTCGATAAGGTAACGAACCCCATAGCTTCCCTCAGTCTTAACGATCAATCGAAGCCAGGTCTCATTTGGATCTGTTCGATACTCATCAATGACAAGCAAGGCATCTAAACGTGTCTTGGCATTTTCCCATTCAATTCTTCCCATCTCTTTAGTCCTCCATCTTAAAGTTTAAAATCTATTATGCTTACAAATTCTATAACCAATTTCTACCTATTCCGTCCAACTATACTTTGGAATATTTCCTTCACCAGACAAATCATCAGGTGTACGATTTTCTAGATGTGCATTCATCAGGCACCTGACTAACAGTGGTAAAAGTAGTTAACAAATAGTCACTAAGACATTTCCTTTGAGAGTTAAGATTTTCTTATAAAAGTTTTTCATTTTTACAAAACAGGTTCGAATATCATCCTTGATTTCTTCCTCTTCATCAAGATAATCCCAAATATCGGGATACAAATCTGCCTTCTTGCATGCTTCCATGCTAAAGTCAGCCAGAGCCTTATCCATATCAAAATTCTCTAAAGCTTGGACAATTTCAGTTATCTTTGAGTGTTCAGTATAGGCTATATACTCCGATACATTTTCTAAAGGAGTCACTCCCAAGACAGCTTCTCTCAAGGGGTCGTCATCCATAAATTCTGAACTATTAAAACCTGTCATAACAAAGAGCAAGGCATCCCACATTTTGTCAATATCTATCAACGTATCATTTCCCTCAGGATAATCCTCTACCAAGTCAAGCAATTCCTCTTCCTGACGAGAATACCGCTTTATTTGGCTTAATTCATTGTCAGACAGATATTGATAATTAGCAATCATTCCCATAATGTTTCCTCCTATTGGTCCCCTTTCTTGAAAAAGGCAAGAAATCTACTGTTTTTGGACACTCCTCCTTATTTCTCCTTCTCATCTTCTGTCACTTCCCAGACTTCTGACTGATAACCCTCACCATCTATATCATAGCGCTGCATATAGCCAATAAATCTTTCCTTTTTATTTGACTTACGAGGCTTGAGAATGTTTACAGCCCAGAATCCGATAAGAATGAGAAATAAAAGCGCTATTACAGTCTCCATATTATTTCTCCTTTGCCTATCTTAATAACCTTCAACCCACTTTTCATTATCCATGATAAAAGGCTTAGCTAATCCGTCACCAGTGTAATCCGCATACTTTGTAGCTAAATACTTGTAACAATCTTCCTTGCTCTCAAACTTAATAGCTTGATAAGGCTCTTCAAAAGTCAGTTTCTCTACAAATAAGAAACCCTCCTCAGCTGGCACTAAAACACCAACGTGACCGACAAAAAGATACTCTCCATCCAAATTATCATGCAACACAACAGACAACATTCGAGCTTTATCATTGAATTGAAACTGTGAGAAGAATTTCTCCATCTTCTGCGCATGAACTTTTACATCCATCGTTGCTTCCGTCGCTACCCTAGAAAATAGAATATCAAACTCTTCCTTATCTTTCGCATCAAATACTTTTCCCTTATCGATAGCATCGTTATCCACAAAAAGTAGCTGATCATTCTTTTCAAGCTTTGGAATTGTGACCGAATTTTTCAAGAGCGCATAGCTATTGATGCGGCAGTTGGTTCCGACAAAGTCACCCTTTTTTTGATTCCATAGATTACTAATTTTCTCTACGTCGTATTCTGTCTTCGTAAAGGAGGCAAAATTTCCACTTAAGCCAGTAGAGCCGACAGTCGCATTATAGTCTGTGACAAGATTGAAAAATGCCTCAACACTATTTGGGTCCAAGTGAGCTGATAAGAGAGATTTGACCTCTTCGATACTGACCTGATTGTTCAGATTGGTATATGAAGCCGTCCAAGGAACTTTATCCGAACTGGTCTGTGTCTGGTTTGCAGCTTCAGTGCTCGTATTATTTTGGTGACAAGCAGCCAAGCCAAGAAATAAGGGCAAACACAGTCCCAAGGCTACTACTTTTCTCGTTCGTTTCATGAAATTTCCTTTCTAAAGCAAAAGTCTCTATTTTTCTTTAAACACTCTTCACTAATCCCTCATCCGATAATCCGTGACTTAGCTTTATTATACTACATAAGTCAAAAAAAGACTGCACGAATCACCTATTCATAACAGTCTTTTTGAGTACGATTTTTATCGGATGATAAAACCTTTAGGCAAAATCGCCAGTTGCAGTCCCAATTCTTGGCAATGACTGGCTAGCACTACAGAATCACGGTCTACAAGATAGTTTTCACTTGATTGGTTAAAAATAGCTTGGACCTTTTGTCCATCATAATCCCATTCAAGAGCTAGCACGTCCGGCTTAATTTCTTTTAGGCTATAGGTGCCATGTTGGATAATGCCTGAAGCATCCTTACGAAGCTGAATCAATTTCTTCATAAAATTCAACATCTCATTGCTATCGGAAACACGTTCCCAAGGCATGACACGACGACAATCTGGATCTGGTCCTCCATCTAACTCCAACTCAGTTCCATAGTAGAAACACGGTGTCCCTCTTTGTAAAAAGAGGAAAGCAAGAGCCGACTTAACGAGTTGAACATCTTCCTTGGCAGTAGTCAAAATGCGCTCCGTATCATGCGAATCCAAAAGATTGAACATCACTTCAGAAATCTGTTGTCTATAGTACATAGACTGGCTATTGATCTCATTGATGAATTGAGGTGATTTCTTAACCCCTCGCAAGAAATAATCCTTGATAGTATCAGAGAGAGGATAGTTCATAACTGCGTGGAATTCATCTCCATTTAGCCACGGCTGGGAAGTGTGCCAGACCTCTCCAAGAATATAAAGGTCAGGCTTTTTAGCCAAGACAGCCTTATGGAAATCTCGCCAAAATTGGTGGTCGACTTCATTTGCCACATCCAGTCGCCAAGCATCAATATCAAACTCTTCAATCCAGTAGGTCGCAACGCTTAGCAAATAGTCTCTCACTTGAGGATTGCCCGTATTGAGCTTGGGCATATAGCTGGCAAAAGCGAAGGTATGATAAGGGAGTTTTCTTGGATTTCCAAGCTTATCTTTGGTCACGGGAAATTCTTGAACATGGAACCAATCTTTGTAAACAGAATCTTCACCATGCTTGAGGACATCTTGCCACTGCGGAGACTGATCCCCGATATGATTGAAAACAGCATCCAGCATGATTTTCATGCCTTTCTGATGGGCCTCCTCCACCAGTTTACGAAAGGTTTCCTTGTCTCCAAAATGACGGTCAATTTCGAAATAATGCGTCGTATTATACTTGTGATTGCTTGGGGATTCAAAAATTGGACAGAGATAAAGTCCTGTAATCCCCAAATCTTGCAAGTAATCCAGATGGTCAATAATGCCCTGTAAATCACCACCAAAGAAATCGCTCGTCTTTGGCTTGATAGAGGAATCCCAAGCTAGGGCCCCCTCTGGAGAAATCTCAGGATTGCCATTAGCAAAGCGTTCTGGGAAAATCTGGTACCATGCCGTCTTTGCTACCCAGTCAGGAACATGACAAGCATCAATCTCATGGATATACGGAATTTTAAATCCATTTCCTTCATAATGAAGATTTTCTAGCGTGTTTGCAACACATCCCTTATCGCCATACAAAATACTCTGACCTAGCTTATCTTTGAGTTCAAAAAGATACTGGAGTCGCGCATAGCCAACTGAAACTTCCGCTTGCCAGTAATCAAATAAGGCATCAGAAGTTACTTTGACCATCGCCTTGCTTGCTTCATAATGGTCCTCTAAAAAGATAAAAGTATCTCCATAATGCAAATGGATGCTTTCAATATCATCTTTCTTAGTCCGGATACGAATGTGCATTATCTTATCCTTATAAAGATAAGCATACTCCGACTCTGGTCTATGGTAAATGGCAGTTAATTCCATTGTATCTGTCTCCTAGTTTACTTTGAATCTCTTTACAACGCAAACGTTTTCATAGTTTTGATTCTAGTATACTACTTTAAAATTTTATTTTCAAGACTTGTCCGTAGTTTCGAGTGGATTGTTTTTGAGAATATAAAAAAGCAGTAAGTCTTAATACCTACTACTTTCTGATTGATGATTTACAAATGCCTTTCCAGCCAATCTATCTTTTTAAAATCCTTATTGTTATTGTGGTCATTTCGATAGGAATCTTGGGAAGAAGCTTTATATATACTGAAATACTGTTCTAAACTTGGAACACGAAACGTGATGTCCTCGAGATGAATCAGCTCTATATCTGATTCCGAAACTCCTGCAAAATCAGGTAAAGAATCGATACTTCCGAATTCAACGCTCACACCATCTTTTTGGAATTCGTGCTCATGAATATCTATTAAGGTATAGCCTAAGTGTTTCATCACTTTCATTATCTTGTCCCAGTCATAAATTCTGAGATGATCAGGCGCTTCCCAGCCTCTAGGATCTCCAGGAACATGAATATCAATGTCAGACGGCTGCCATTCTTCATTTGAACGGTATTCAAACCCCAAAGACCCCATGAGCGTCGGAGTGATTCCGACTTGGTTTAAATGTGAACAAATTGTTCGAAATTCATCAAATAGAGAATTCATTTCTCCTCCAATCGTTGATATGAATTCAGTTTTAGCAGTGAAAGACAAACTTGTTTCTACCTTCTACTCTTTCGGTTGTGAAAAGACTTCAATATGCTGGCCCAGTACCTTAATCTCTACAGGTAGATTATCCGACTTATCGCCGTCAACATCTGACTCCAATTCACTATCTGAAGAGATCTTAATATTGCACGCTCTGATATATTCAATATTATCATTGCCAACAACATCCCCTTTTAGTAAATCAGGAATGACAGATAATTTAGAGAATAGAGAAGCATCTTTTAGAATCAAAATATTGGCGTAGCCATCCTTGTTTTCTTCAAAGATTTTCTTATCAGCGAAGTAATTTGTCAAGAGAACCAAAACATGACTCGCTTCACCATCATAATTTCCATTTTCTGTCTCAACCTTAATGTTAAAGACCTGATCCGTCATGACAGACTTCATGGTATTTACAGCATAGGCAAGGATACCAAATTTTGTCTTATCTTCAATTTCAACATTGTGAATCGCCTCAGGCAGAGAACCGATACTAAAGATATAACCAAAATAGTTGTCATTCGCTTTACCAATATCAATCTTATTGGTTAAATTAAAATCGAGTTCATCAATCGCGCCATCGATGTCTTGATTGATTTCCAACAGTTTGGTAATGAGGTTGCCCGTACCGCCAGGGATAATACCTAACTTCGGAGTGTAGTCTCTCTCAGCAATACCCGAAATGACTTCATTGACAGTCCCGTCTCCACCGAAAACAACCACTGCATCGTACTGCTCACGAGAAGCTTCTTCAGCAAAATGTGTCGCATCCAGCGCTTTTTCGGTTATTTTGGTTTCCACATGCTCAAAATAATCTTTTGCCTTATTCTCCAGCTTAACCTTATAATCCAAAGCCTTTTCCCCACCAGAGGTAGGGTTGATAATTAACATTGCTTTTTTCATTGATAATACTCCTTTAATAGTTACAAAAATTCTAGTAACTAATTATATCACTTGAGTTACGTAAACGCCATCCAAATGCTTGAAAAATCGAATCAACTAACTAGAATAGAGATGTTAATCTGTCAAATAAAACACTCAACTTTTTAAAAATTCTTTAGACTTCTGTACGATATAGAGCTGTTCATCTTCTTGAGAGAGTTTCTTAAACAACTCATTCGCCCTAGTCATATCTCCTTTTAATTTAGAGTTCAAGGCTTGATAGTAAGTGATTTCCAATTGTTGATATTTAAATTCGTTTTCCAAGTCTTCAAAATAATCATTGGATTGATGAGCAATTGTTAAATCGTATAGAGCAAGACTCACGTTTTTTGTTCTCTCAGCTAGAGTTGGATCTGATATGGACATTTTATTTAATATAAGATCAAGCTGGTCCCTGGTCAGGTTAGGGTTTGCAAGAACTGTCGAGCGAATAAGATAACTTTCTAAGAAATCCCTATATTTCGGCTTCAGTTTTTGATCAGTCATCGCTTCAGAAGCCTCCTTAATGGCAGCATCGAAATCACCAATCATATAGGAATACCCAACAGATGTTAGCGTCACATCCATTTTTATAATAGCTCTTTTTGCAACTTTCTTCAATTCAATGTATTGCTTCCAAGATGGTAAATCTAAGTCCATATACAGTAACTTAGTACCACTCCTTACATACCCTCTTCTGATTAGAGCAATGAAAAGAAATAAGAGTGCATTTATGAATAAAATACAAAGGGTTTGAATAGTCCTATCTTTCACCATCCAAGCTACAAAAAGAATGAGAAGAACAGCCAAAAAAATTACGACTTTTCTATAAAATCCATATTTCTTGCGTATTTCTAAATAATTCATTTTTACTCCTTTTCTAACTCACAATGCTGCATTGTAAGAGCTGTCTTGAACTTTAAATGAGTCGCTCACCACCCAAATACTTTCTGAATTGATTTAATACCTGAATCAATACTATTTCCAATATCATTTATTCTATATTTTCTCAATCTTTTCAACCTCAATTTGACCATGCTTGTATGGATGAGCGATTGGAAAACTTCCTAGAGTAAACATGAAAAAGAATAACGATATGATTCCATTGATTACCAAAAAAGCCCCTTCTGTTCCATTATTCAAACCAAGAAAGAAAAGTAAACAAAGGGCAATTGCTCCAACCAAAGGATATACTCCTCCGTTACTTTTTTTAATAGTTGTAAAGGTCACTGTGTATTTATTGCTGTTTTGAGGAATCCATTTATCTGCTTTATTATGGGATAACTTTAATGAAATCAGAATTGCAAAATAAGAAATCAGCATAGAAATTGCAAAGAGTAATAACTTTAATAATATTTGCTCGCTAATATTATTGTGAATAAAAAATTTTTTCAGCGCATCATAGCTAACCTTGACGATTGGTTGAACGATAATGGCTCCCATTGTTGCACTTACAGGTCTGCTAGGTTTAATTTCGAATTGGTTATTATTCTTTTCAATCTCCACCATGTCCACTGTAATCGTATCTGTTTTTATTCCCCAGTAATAGCTCTTGGGGCTTATAGTACTTGTATCCATGACATACTTCTTCGATTCTTGTTCTATCTGAACAATTTGAAAGCACATCATGCTTGAATTTTTAAATTTTAATTCCACATTTACCACTCAAATACTTTCTGAATTTTATTATAAGTTACATTATACCTTTTTCACTTCTTTAAATTCTAGGTATTTCTTTTGATAAGCATAAGTCAATGGAATAACGCCAGATTCAATCCAAATAAATAGATAGGCCAACAAACCATTCAACACTAGAATTGCAGCTTCTGTTCCATCATCTTCTCCCATATAAATAGAGAAAGCAATTGTATGTAAAATGAGAAATAGATAGGCATGGAATTGTCTTTTTTTCTTATTATTCTGAAAGATTATTTTAAACCTCTTCTTTTCCTGCGATAAACGACTTGAAATTTCCTTCCTTGATTTGATTAAAATACTTTGATAGACAATATAAGCTACCAAAATAGATATAGGAAATAAAGATACTTTTAAATATAGATTATGACTAATATCATAATATCTAAAAATTGATGTTACTACTCTATACAAAAGAAGGCTAAAACCAATAGATACCATACGCATTCCTGAAGGACCCATCTTAATTTTTTTATCAAAATTTTTATTCTGACTATCGAGTTCTATCAAATCAACTTCAAGAGTTTCAGGGGAAAGTCCCCAATAATAACTCTTTGGTGTTGTGGAGTTGGAATCAAGAACGTACTTTTTCTCTCCCATCTCTAACACATCAAAATAAGCAACATCTAATCCTCTAAAATTAATTTTCACATTTACCACCCAAACACTTTCTGAATTGATTTAATACCAGAATCAATACTATTTCAGACTTCCTTGATACCTGCATCAATTTTACTTCCAACTTTTTTGATAGCTGAATCAATGGTGCTTCCTATTTCCTTAATACTCTTATCCAGATTGTCCCCCATCTCATTTGTTATAGTTTTAATCCTCATAAAGTTACTATAAATTATAACTTCTCTATTCTATCAAAAATAATCTCTTGCTTTTCGTAACTTTCTCGGAGTGGTAACATACCTAAGATAACCGTAAAGAAACCCAAAAATATAATACTGTTAATGATAAGGATAGAGGCCTCTGTCCCATTATCAGTAAATATATAAAACCCCAAACATCCTATAACCATAACGAAAAGAATAGGCAGAAGTTTATACAGTTTTAACTGACGTTGTGGTCTTGCTAATTTGAAAACTATTTGATACTTCGTTTCTTTACTTGAAAGTTTTTGTTGAAGATTATGACGAACCACAAAAGCAATGAACCTGAAAGTAAGATAAGCCAGGGCAATAAAGAGGACAAATAAACCCAATTTAAAAGAAATATTATGGCTAATGTCATAACTCTTAAAAGCATTCGTAACAATCCCATAACAAGCTCCGCCTATTGCTACACCTATTCCAATACCAATTGATTTACTCATTGTTGGAGCCACACTCTCAAAACGTATATCTCTTTTATCTAACTTTAAGCATTTAGCTGTGATTTCACTGGGAAGATAACCCCAGAAATAAGTTTTAGGGCTAATGCTAGTCATATCCAAAAGATATTTTTCTCCTTTAAATTCTACAATTTTATGAAAAGTTTTATTTGTTTCTTTAAATTTTAATTCCATATTTACCACCCAAACACCTTTAAATACTTCTTTTCTAATTCAACACTACTTTCGATAATACTGGAGACATTTCAACTCGGCGATTACTCTTTTCAATTTCGTTCATGGAAACCTCATTCTTTTTCAAAAATAACACTACTAATTTGCACAATCTTTTGATTAGATTTTAGTTGAATAGTTACTCTATATATAGTTGAGCTAGAATGATTTACTAATACTATACATGTTGTTTCCTCTGGTAAATCATATTTGCTTTTTAGATGTTTATAGAGGTCAGAGTTATTTTCTGGCTGATATACAATCTCACGAAGCTCTGTTTCTGCACTCTTAAAGGTCTCCTTTACATCTAAAGAAGTAAAGAATTCTCTTTGTACCACTAAATTAAGAATTTCTTCATCATATAAAGGAGTTACCTCCGACCCATAATTTAACTTCCCATTAGAATATGTAACCGGAACAGTTTTGTTATCCTCGCCAATTGTTATTGTATAATCACCTTTAATATCAGCTTGAGTGATATCTAAATCTACTTCGTATTCTTTTACTTCATCTTGATTTTTTATATAAATTCTACTAGTGTATGCCTTTAATCCCGTAAAATCTTTCTTGTCTTGTTCTAAAAATTTAAACATAGGTTCAAACGTTTTTTCAAATTCGTACTGTTCTTTTGTTCTGTTTTTGGGAATGGTCTCACCACCCAAACTACACCCATTCAGTGAAAATAGTGATATCAGTATGATGATCAAGGCAGAAAGCCATAATAAATGCTTATATTTTTTCATTTATATCTCCAAAAATAAAAAGTCTAAAACTATTATAGCATGAACATACTGGAAATGGCTTTCTATAACCATTTAGATTCATTCATAAAATACATTTAAAGACAATTGACCTATTGATAGGAAAACTTGATAGTTTAAAAGCTTTGACCTTACTCTTGTGCAAAAAAGACATTCAAGAAAATCTTAAATGCCTGTATAAATAGTGTACCAAGGATATTGCTTGTTAAACTTCTCCTAACCAGGATCGACATCAAGAAATCTTACCGTATAGCCATTATCGGTATATAGAAACTCTATTTGCAATCTCATATCTACTAATTCAGAATTTGAAGTCAAATCATAATCAACAGCAAACCCAGTCTGGTCATCATAATCATAAATCTCCAATTGAGAATACTCGTAAGGCGGATTGAAATGACATTCCACACCATACTCATCAATCGTGTCAAAATCATTCAATTCCAATGTCTTTTCAACATAACCAAAGAATTCATTTAAATCATCAATCTCTGATTCGTCGACATAATTCATAATGTCTTCATATTTTTTCAGATGAATAGCGGTTAAGATATTTGAGACAACCTCTATAACTTTTTTCTTTTTATAGTTTTCATCTTTCTTTATATACTTATCAAGTAATCCCATATGCTCCACCTTTCTAATCAGCTACATAATCATTTTTTTGCTATGTAAAGCTCCCATCTCCTAATAACATCCTTTAATGGCTCATCTAGATAGGAATAGGCCTTTTCCTTGATCCAATCAGGAATACCGTATGCTGCCTCAGCTATACTTCCTGTAATTGCTGCCAGTGTATCACTATCGCCACCAAGTGAGATGGCGTTTCTTATCGCATCTTCGAAATCTGTACTTTCCAGAAATGCAATAATGGCCTGAGGAACCGTTTCCTGGCATGTTTCGTTGAAATGGTATCTAGGACGGATTTCATCTAAAGTTTGGGATAAATCATATCCGAATTCCTTCTCTATATAATCCTTGATCCGTCTTTTGCACTCTGTGGGATTATCCTTAATTGGTTGCTCATAATCCCCACAATAACCTCCAAAGAAATATCTACACATAAAGATAGCATCTGTTGTTGCCATAGCGCCTTTGATCCCTTCCGGATGATTATGGGTGACCTCTGCAGAAAGGCGTGCAAGATTTCTAGTTGATGGCGTCATACCAGTTCTCGCACAAAAACCGCAGTCCATGACCCAAGCACATGGAGAAACACGCATAGCAGATCCATTTCCAAAGCTATTATAAGGCTCACGATTGTCACTATTGATCCAACTACTAAACCGAGCACCGTAGCCCGCATCGGGATACAACTTGCCGTATTTCTTCATAGCATCAATAAAGTCATCCTGGTGACCACCATTCATAATAGCCTCAGCAACTGCGCAGGTCATGACAGTATCATCTGTAAAAAAGCAGTCTTTCCGAAATAATGGAAAGTCTTTCGTTTTGATATTGTTCCATTCATAAACTGAACCTACAATATCTCCAACTATTGCTCCTAGCATGGTATTCCTCCTTACAAACTATTAGTTTAGACTGACATTTCTACTTGACATACTCGTCTATTTTATCAGCATATTTAGTTAAAAGATTCTTTGAATAAATTTTTGCATTACTTGAATTTCTAACTTCTTTCCAAAGAATAGAAGCTACTTTTAGTTTATTCGAGTAATTGCGACTATTTTCGTCTGCACAAAAGTCTTTTAGAAATTGATTCCATTGACAAACCGAATGATCATACTTGGCATAATCTGAATTTCCATAATAGACTTTTAGCATATCTTGGATTGTGAAATTCAAATCATTTTCTTTTTTTACTTTTCTCCAAGCTGTAGCCATATCAGCAGTAAATTTAAAGGGCGAAACACCTGTTAAAGTTGAGAAATATTCTCTAAAGTGTGCATTAAAGGAGAATCCACATTCAAGTAAGGGCGAATCTAAGGTAACGACTTCTACTTGTTTCTTTTTCCTTTTTATTGATGATTTTTTAATCAAAATACCCTTAAAGTACTGCTCAATAATATCATTGAGTTCCTGTTTTGTACCTCTATATTCAAGTCCTAATGACCTGCATATCTGTGAAAGTTCATCACGATACCAATAGTATTTATTAAACTCATCAAAGGATTTGATTGTATCAAACTCAGGTCTGCTCTCTATCAATATTTTACCTCCTTAAAACCAATCTAGTTTTCATCTTAAAATAATTTTTTTGAGGATTAACTACGTTTCACTAACAAACTCACACACTCAGAGGTTCGGACTTACCGTATCATCCGTGAAAAAACAATCCTCACAAAATAAAGGAAAATCCTTCGTTTTGATATTGTTCCATTCGTAAACTGAACCTACAATATCTCCAATAATTGCTCCTAGCATGGTATTCCTCCTTATGGCATATCAGATTCGTTACACATTTCTAATGAGTCACTCTTTAAAAATGGCACCACCAAATCAATCCACTCATAAGGCAGGTAAGCTGATAAATAACCGTGGTTATAGCCCTTTGCTTCATACAAAATTGTGTTTGAATGTAGCTGATGAAATAATTTCGCTGATTCTTTCACACAGTTCAATTCTTTTTCACCATAGATATACAGAACCTGAGCCTTGCTAGCAGAAATCATATCTTTCAGCTTGTAACATCCCATATAGTTTTTGTAAATGGTCACCAATGTTTTGATAGGCGTCCTTGGCAAATCCTCCAAATAATAAGCTTTTATTTCCTCTGGATAAGCCAGTTTAGGATAGAATTTGTTCATCATGCTTAACTGAATTTTGCAAGAGAATTTATTGAACATCAGTTTACCAAATAGAGACACTAGAAAGATGCTGATTTTAGCTATCCTTGGTTGAGGAATGCAGAGGCTTCCATCTATGATGGCCTTCTCAGCAATTTCACTGTCTAAAGACAAAAGCTCCATAGCAATTTGACCACCAAGCGAAACACCACCGATTGCAAATAATTTCCCACCACAGTTTGCTTTGATATAGTCTAGAATCTCCAAAGCAGAATCTTCAGTAGAAACATAATCAAGTTGATATTCCTCGCCGTGGCCATTCAAAGTGGGTAGAATAATACGGTATTCTTCTGACAAGATTCGTGCTTGACGAAGATAATTCCACCAAGAACTTCCACCACCATGTATCAGTAAAATAGGAGGCAAATTCTTATCACCAAATTCATGGAATTTCATGTTTAAACTCCTTACTGTAGAACTTTCACTAGCTACACCCATGTTTAATCAGCTCGTACAAGTAGTGATGTCTCATCAAATAGAAAAGTCTCTAACATTGATTATCTAGAATGACCACACGTTACTTTCAATAATGGATATCCTGATCTAAATTTTAAAATGTTGTTTCCTTACTAATTCTATTACTCGCCAATATAGTATAAATCAAATAACCAATAAAAATGATAATAAAAATAAGATTAATTTTTAACACAAAATAGAGATTTAACAAATTTGCGAATGCATGAAATAATACACAGTATCCCACAGATTTCGTTTGACGGTAAAGAAGCCCTAAAACAAAACTTAAAAATAATGTATATATAAAAAATAAAATAAAAGGAAATCCTTGATGACTTTCTCCAACTATAAACCATAAAGGCAGATGCCATATTCCCCAAATTGATCCTACAATCAAATTAGATTGCCAATAAGTATATTTTTTATCAAGTAATGGTTGTAATATTCCTCTCCATCCTAATTCTTCATGTCCACCACCAAAAAAAATTAGTTGTATAAAGAATAATGGCATCAGATAAATTGATACTCCGTTTAATTCTAAGGAAGATACAGAAAATAGTATCAAAATTGCTAACATATGATAAATGAAATAAATACTACTATTTTCTATCTTATTAAATAAAAAATGTTTAAATTTTATATTATTACTTTTTAAATAAAAGCCACTTGCAATAGCTGGTCCAAGTGCACCAACTATATGTAATATTCTTCCTATAAATGTCTCTAATCCCAAAATATAAGATTGTGTAAATATGGCAAGAAGCCCCCAAGATATATAAGTAATTCCAAATGTAAAACAAAGATAATTTTTTAAATTCCTTTTATCAATTTCTGTCATTTTTTTCTTCCTAATCTTGATTATTTTATGAATAATATTTTTACTGCTTCTTAGTTGCAATCGATTATAACTACCTATATTCTATCATAAAAACACAAAAAAGCCTTACAATCAAGGCTTTTCACTATTCATTTCGTCAATACTTTAGTTTCGTAGATTCAGATTCGCATGATTAAAACTAGTCAATTTTCTCAATAATGTTTCCAAGTCTATCCAATACAAGACAGGAATGATCATTTAGTGGAATTATGGGAACACTGACGAGTTCTTCTGCTCTATCCTTATTAGCTTTATCATTCCAGGAATCATAATGGACACTAATTAAAAACTGACTAAAGAGTCCTAATCCATTTTTTATCTTTATCTGATGATCTGAATTATCATTAGGTGAGACATAGACTTTTTCTCCTAATAATAGGGCTCCTGCAGAAAACCCTATAACTTTTGCCCCTTTATTAAGCATATGATCGATATAATTCTTGAACTCCTGATTGACATAAGTAGCTATATATTTTTCCGTATTTCCTCCACCAATGATGATTAGATCAGCATCTAAATAGCTATCAAAATCAATCTGCTCAGTGTCCAAAAGTAAGTAATCAGTGTTTAGATTAGGAAATTGACTTTGGAAAACTCCCGTGTACTTTTTCATATAGGGTTGCCAATTATCTCGAAAAACTGTAAAAATAACAATTCTTTCAATCTTGCTTGATAATACAATTTTATCAACAATGCTATATTTCGTTATTGGGGGATTCCCACCCATCAAAAAAATTTGTTCTTTCAAGTTAACACACTTTCTAAAGAGACATAAAATTTAAACAAGTTTATTCACGTTTATAAATTATAATTTCTTCTTAAAGTGAATAATTCTATTTGCCTCCTGAAATCCAATATTGAGATGAAATCTTATAGAATCCGTATTCGTTAAAGTACAGTCACTTGCAAATTCCTTACATCCTTTATTTTTCGCCCATTCCTCACATTTTGTACAGAGATTTTTAGCAATATCCTTTAAACGATATTCCTCGTCAACAATAATCCCTTCTAAGAATCCAACAGGACTATATTTACAACCTTCAACATAATCAAATCTGAGTGAACATAGTGCTAGACCTACAATTGTGTCACCTTCAACTTCAGTAAAGATTGCAGTATTTTTGCCATTCGTATATTTTTTTACTTCATCAAAAGCTTCTTTATCGGTCAATTGGGGCCATAATTGTTTTATTAATTTAGCCGTTTTTATAGAATCTTTTGTTATTCCATCCATATTGATGTTCCTCCGCAAATTACAAGCAAATGTTTCGAATCATGCTGTTACTTTGTTACTCATTGATTGATACCAATACCATCCCCTTCTACTTTTCGACTGTATCAGATCGGACGAGCAGAGCTACACACTCAGCGGTTCGGACTTACCGTATCATTTCGTCGGTTTCCCTCCTCATTCTACGAGTCCTATCATCTACTTCTACTTCGCTGATGCCTCAGCTCGTACAAGCAGTGATACCGCCTCAACATGTGCTGAGAGCTTTCTTCTATACTAATAGACGAAAGGGTGTGAAAATGATTTTTAAATGATACTGTGGAACGGAACAGTAGCCCTAGTATTGACTACTGTCGTTTCTATTCATATTGGCTATTCTAGGACTGAGATGAAAAAATCTATAAATGCTCAGAATAAAATTGAACCCGCAAATCTCCCCAAAACAATGGTGAGTCATGTACTTGTATTATTCCGAAAAAATACACCTCTGGTGCAGTGAGACAAATTGGTGTATCTTATAGTGGCTTCGTAGATGAAAGCTATACTCTACTATCACTCTTTGATGATGTAGAACAAATTGAAAAAGATAATAGACTTCAGACAGCTATTGATGTTGTCAGAGAACAGTTTGGTTTTTTAGCCATACAAAAAGGAACCGTCCTAACTGAAGGTTCCAGAAATATTGAACGCAGTAAACTTATCGGTGGTCATTCCGCGGGTGGATTGGAGGGATTAAAATGAAACAAGAAAAAAATACAGTACAATTTTCAGAAATCCGTAGCAAAGGATGTAATGATATTGAAATGCTTGAAAGATTTTTACATGGAATCGTTGAAACAGCAACTTCAAAACTTCGTCAGAGAAAACTCAAAACAACTGAAATATCGATACGACTAGTACATGCTAAATCTGAAAACCGATTACCATTGGAATTTACATTTAGCATTAAGCCAACAAGCTCATCTGTGATAATCTATACTGAGGTAATCAATCGCTTTAAAGAATGTTACACAGGTGGGGGAATTCAAGGTTTTACGATTCAATTTGATAAAAATACCCTTGCCTCTGCATAGAAAGGATTTGATATGATTGACCGTTCATATTTACCATTTCAATCAGCAAGAGAGTACCAGGATACAAAGATGCAAAAATGGATGGGCTTTTTCCTATCTGAACATGCATCAGCACTCTCTGATGATACAAACAAAGTAACGTACATGTCTGACTTATCACTAGAGAAGAAATTATTACTCCTCAGTCAAGTATACGCCGGGCAGCTACGCACACGCATTCAAGTGATTGAAAAAAACAAGCGTGTTTCCTACACTGGAACAATACCAAGTCTGACCAAAGATTTCATTTTGATAAAAACTACAACAGGTCACATCAATTTGAAATTAAAAGACATTATTAGTATTGAACTTGTCGAGGAGGTGCTCTATGAATCAGCTTGAGTTTCAGCGTAATCACCTACAAATGGACTATTATAGCGAGAGCTACCAAGATTTTGAACGTGACTTCTACCGCTACTCTAACATGAATATTCCATTGACCTTCCTAACTGATGATATCCTAAAAACAATGGCGACTTCACGTAAGAATTACTTTGTCCTCAATAAGGAAAAGTCCAGAGATAACCGCGATCACTTCTTCATATTTGAAGTAAGTACCGTAGATGAGAATCCGCTAATCTATCATTATACATATAAGAAAACTACAATATATTTAGCAGAAAAATAGGAGCAGTTCAATTGACTGTTCCTATTTTTAATATTCATAAAATCTAAAGTCTTTATACTCTTTAACAATGGAGTCGCCAACCAGAACAGACTATACTGACCAGCGACTACCTTAAATTTAATGTTTCAGATTTATTTTCTTATCTCTAATTTCATAAACTACATCTGCTACATTTTCGAGTAATCGTTTATCGTGGGTGATAAACACGATAGTTCCGGTGTACTCCTTCATTAGTATTTCCAAAGCCTCTAAACTTGGTATGTCAAGGAAGTTACTGGGTTCATCCATTATTAGGATGTTATATCTACCCATGAGCATTTTAGCAAGCAACAATTTTATAATTTCTCCACCGCTTAAAACAGATAAACTTTTTCCAATATCGTTCTGTTTGAACCCCATAGATGCTAGCACTGAACGAATTTCTGATATATTGTAGTCACAATCCTTCTGCATAAACTCCATAACATTCTGATTACTGTTGTACTTGTAACCATTCTGTGCAAAGTAACCTATTTTTGCCTTAGGCGAAATAGAAATTCCTTCTTCATGGTTTAAGATCATTTGGATTAAAGTTGTTTTTCCGATTCCATTACCACCAGTTAACGCCACTTTTGCTCCTAACGGAATTTGAAAAGATGCATTTTCAAACAGAGCCTTATCCCCAAATACTTTATTAATTTCTGCACCGACTATAGGGTATGGATTATGGAGCTCCAATGCTTTACTTTGCCTGAAACGAATTCTGCGAATGCCTTCCGGAGCTTCTACTTTTCCTAAGGCCGCAATCCTGTGCTCTAGGGTTTTAGCAGCATTATACATCTTTTTTTCCTTACTTCCTATTGATTTTTGATGAGCTAAACGCCCTCCGTCTTCAGTACTTTTTTTCTTTGAAGAACCTTTTGCCTTCTGTTCTATTTTACGAGCCTGTTTTCGCTTTTCCTCCGCAGCCCTTTCCAATCGGGCACGTTCCGCAATAAATTGTTCGTATTCTGCAGCTTGGCTCTTACGTTCTTCCTCTTTCTGACGAAGATAATCAGAATAGTTTCCCCAATACTCAGTGATTTTGCCATCTTTCAGTTCCCATATTTTATCTACTATTTCATCAAGAAAATAGCGGTCATGGCTAATAACTAACAGTGCACCTGTAAAATATTTTAGCTGTCCTATTAGAAAATCAATTCCTTCACGGTCTAAATGGCTCGTAGGTTCATCCGCTAAAATACCATGAACCTGTGCCGATAAGGCCTGTGCTATTTTAAGCCTTGTTTCTTCACCACCGCTCATAGTCTGTATATTTAATTGCTCAACACCTAGCTTGCCTACAAGTGCAAAATCTTTTTCCTCCTGCAGAGTTACTTCGTCCAACTGGGGAATATAGGCAAGTTCACCCAGACGATTCATTTTACATCCTGGGGGAGTTAATTCTCCTAAAAGTACCCTGAGTAAAGTGCTTTTTCCAGCACCATTTGCTCCTACTAAACCAATACGGTCATAATCATATACTTCTAATTCATTTATATCTAAAACATCGCGTCCTTTGAATTCCACACGAATGTCTTTTGCTTTTAATATTAATTCCATAACATTTCCTCCTGTCTATAATCGCATGCTTTCATTTGCTTGTATGCAGGGAAAACCCTGCGATTTTAGCAGGAAGAGTTACATGAAAATAAGATACATAAATATTCCTCCAATATTGTTTATTTTAAATCTAATTTTCTAACCTCAGTTATCATTTGGCAAACTATAGCAATGCCAATAATTAAAATACCTGATAGTAAAAACCAATGATTTACACCGATTTTATCAGCAAAGAATCCAGAAAGAATTAACCCAATTGGCATAGCAAGTGACATGATACTTCCGATCAAAGAAAATACACGTCCTAAATATTCAGGCTTAATTTTCTCCTGAAAAAGAGCTGTTTGCACACCGCTATAAAATGGCACCGAAAGCCCCATTATTGCACAGCAAACTACGAATATTACAAATCCATTTGGAGGAAGTATTCCCGAAACGGCTAAACTGGTCCCCATTATAAAAAATGAACTTGTTATTAGTAATACATGCTTTTCGAAGCCCCCTAATCTTCCTAATAATAAGCCTCCTGCTAGCATCCCAAATGCAAAGGAAATTTCCGTAATAGAAATATGCACAGGCGTTCCATTAAAGTGTTCCATGCTTATTAAAGGAAATAGTGCATTGATTGGCATATAAACAAAAGTATATAGTGTTCCTAAGAGTAATAAGGCAAACAATCCTTTGTTTTGTCTCAGAACCACAACTCCTTCTTTCATCTCCCTTATGAAATTTGGTTCTAAACTTTGCACTTGATTACCCAGCTTAGGTATACGTACAATTGCTACCGTAATAGATGCAATCACAGCACCCAATACGTCGATGGCAATAATAGCATTTAAATCCCAAACGGAGTATAAGAGTGCTGCAACTGCCGGACTAACAATATAGCTTATAGACTGCAAAGACTGACTATAGCCTGCGCATTTCGTTAGCTGTTCTTCTGGTACTAAAAGTGGTGTAACCGCATTGAGTGCTGGGGTATGAAAAGCTGTTCCAATGCTACGGATAAACAATACTATCATAATCATCCAGACAGGTAGCTCCATACAGAATGCAACAATAGCAAGCACTGCACCAGCTGCTGCGATAATTAAATCGGCACCAATCATTATCTTCTTCCTATCATGACGATCCACTAGCACACCAATGGCAGGTCCCAAAATCGCATAGGGTAAAAAACCTACTAATGAAGCCATAGACAAGACCATCGCAGATCCTGTTTTTTCTGTAAGGTAAAAAATAATCGCCATTTGCAGGATGGCACTAGTGATTAATGATACTGCTTGCCCTGCCCATATTGCATAAAATTTTCGTTTCCAATTGTTGTATTTTTCCATTTATATTATCTCCTGCATATTATTTTGCTTGAATTTCTATTTTGAATAGCATTCTAGGCAATAAAAAATGCAGGCCAAACCCCACAATGTGGCTTTTGGTCTGCATACATACAATTTGGAAACATTCATATTAAAGACATAGTTAAATAAAGGTATAGTTAAATAACCAATATCCTCACCGTAACTAATGAATGCTCAATATCGTATAAATAAGCACAACAAAAAAGCCTATCATCGGGTATAGATTCTGCTTTTTTTATTGCCAGCTTATCTTAAACGCATTGAGGCTGTCATAGTTTCGGTTCCTCCTACATCTTTGTTTATATCAATTTATAGTATAACACAACAAGATGATATGTTCAATATAAAAGTTATGGAATGAGACTCATACTTCCAATTCGATGCCAGATTTAAAGGATATGACGAAGTTTTCTTCATAGACTGTAACGCTCTGGATTATCTTCCTTAGTAGCAAGCGATTAGCTTTCACAAAATCTTCTGTTTGTAGTTTTAAAAATTCATCAGGATTTTCTAACTCAACCTCAAAATATTTCATTTTACATTCCCTCATTTCATTTATTGATAAATTGAGTTTGCAAAAAAGAGTGGACAATTTTTGTCTACTCTTAACCTTTAAAATAGTTTTTTTTAATCGATTTGAAGTTGCCTAAATTATTACTTATTCGGTAAAATGAAGTATTGCTTTCAACAGATTTCCTTCAACTACACTTCACTTGATTCAAACAAGGTGGGTACATTTCTATTCCCACAAACTCCTTGTCAATGGAAACAAACACGTACCCACAGGGTAAATGGAAATAGAAACTGATAATTTCTAGCTATCACTTCTACTCATTCCAAAAATTTTCTCACTCTGATACTTACCCACCATAAAGCAAAAAGCCTTGCAATCAAGGCTTTCATTATCCCTTTCGTTCAAAGGTTTCTAAGCTTTTACGAGCAGAGCGACACACTCAGCGGTTCGCTATCTCCGTTCTGTCTGCGTGCTAGCACTTGTCAATCACGGACAGCTATCGCATGGGCAGATCATCTACTACTACTTCTTCGCTGATGCCTCAGCTCGTACAAGCAGTGATACCGCCTCAAAATGATGTGTTTGTGGGACTCAAAAGGTTTGGGGAACCTTTTGAGGATTAGCTACGTTTCACTAACAAGCTCACACACTCCACATGGTGCGTTTGAGGAAACAAGTCAACCGGTTGCACTTTCTTCAATTCATAGCCCAACTCTTGGTAGAGTTTGATATCACGCGCCATGGTTGCAACATTACAGGAGATATAGGCGATGCGGTCAGCTCCTGTTTGGGCGCTTGCTTTTATAAAGCTTTCAGTCAAGCCCTTACGTGGTGGGTCGACTAGGATGGCGGTTGGTTGGATGCCTTCCTTAAGCCAATTCTTCATGGCGTTTTCTGCTGTATCACAAACATAATGAGCATTGGTGATACCATTTATACTAGCATTTTTCTGGCTATTCTCCACGGCTTCTGGAATCACTTCAACACCGTAGACTTCCTTTACATGTTTCGCAACAGACAATCCAATCGTTCCAATTCCTGAGTAAGCATCAATCACCACATCATCTCCTTTTAACTCTGCAAAGTCAATGGCTGTTTGATAGAGTTTCTCAGCCATTTCTGTATTGACCTGATAGAAGGCTGGTCCAGATATTTGGAAGTCATTTCCCAACATTTGGTCGGTAATGTAGTCTTGACCATAAAGTGTTCGCCAGTCCTTACCGAAAATAGCATTGGTATTTCGGTCATTGATATTTTGCATGACAGAGACAATCTCTGAGAACTGCTTGATAAGTTGTTCAATCAACTGTTCCACTCGGAAAATTTTAGGACGTGTAGTCACTAAGATAACCATGATTTGTCCGGAATAGTGCCCGCGACGCACCACAAGATTCCGAATCAAGCCAGACTGTTCCTTTTCATCATAAGGTTTCAAATCATAGCGACGAAGCAAATCTCGAAGAACTACCACAACTTGGTCAATGACAGGATCCTGGATGAAGAAATCTTCAAGGGGCATAAGGTCGTGCGAATTTTTACGGAAAAAACCAGTTTCCAGGACACTATTCACTCGACGAACGGGCACCTGGGCCTTATTTCGATACTTGACAGGATTCTCCATACCAAGTGTTTCAGCGACCTCTACATCTCTAATGCCAGCAATTTTGTAGAGACTGTCTTTGACTTGTTTGGTTTTAAAATTGAGCTGCTCTGGATAGGCAAGATGCCCCAAATCAGCGATACCTGAGCGTAGATAAGCTAGGTCAAGGTCTTGGTTACGATGCGGAGAATGTGTAAGGTATTCTTCAACTTTCCCGTAGCCAATCTTTTTATTGACCTTAAGGACTCGCATGAGGATTTTCTCAGTTGGTAGAGCATTTTCTACAAAGAAAACCAAACCTTCTACCTTAGCAACTCCAGCACCTTCATGGGTCAAATCGACAATTTCAACTTCTACAATATCATTTTTCTTTAGCATATTTTTCACTTTCTATCGGCCGACAAAAAAAGACGGCAACATTTCTGTTACCATCTATTATATCATGAAATGACCTAAGCACCAAAACTCTTGAAAAAGTTGACAATGGCTTGCCAAAGGGAGCTAAAGAAGTTACCCCCGTCTTCTAGCGCTTTATTGGCATCAAAGTTGAGGTTGATATTTTTAAAACTATCTCCAGCTTGAGAGACAATGCTTTCCTTGAGGTCATTTAGGGTTTTAGTGAAATCAGCATTATTCAAGATGTCGCTCTTTGAGAGATTAAGGGCAAAATTGATGATGATGTTGACCTGGTTTCCTGTTATAACCTGATCAAGTTTGTAGTTTTTTAGTGTGTCTTCAACGATTTTGCGAACATCTTCTTCTGTCAGATTGCCTTTTGCTTCTTTTGCCTTTGCGATTCCTGCCTTGATATCTGCCAAAGCGACATTGAGTTTATTGGCATCGTAGCCTGACTTGTCCTTGTTTTCAG
Source organism: Streptococcus sp. 27098_8_51 (assembly GCF_041432205.1). GTDB lineage: Bacteria > Bacillota > Bacilli > Lactobacillales > Streptococcaceae > Streptococcus. The sequence continues at coordinate 313,335 of NZ_JAPVZE010000001.1, read as the reverse complement.
CATTGATATCTGATAAGGCTTTTAGCTCCTCTTGGGCCAAGTCTTTATTGGCTTGCGGTACTTTGGCACCATTGGCTTCTAACGAGTAGTAAATCCCTGCAAGAGCACTCTCTCCTGTAACTGGAATAGGAGCTGCAACTGTGATTTTGGCATGTTCCACTCCCAGTGTCACTGCTGCGTTACGGTACATATCCTGCGTCACCTTGGTGATATTTTCAGGCGTTTCAATCTTAACCTCTAGAGGCGACTTATCACCTAGCTTTTGAATCTTAGCTGACGAATAGAGCTGTAGGCTAGCATCATTAGCCACATTCATAATTTTCGAATAGATATCAGGTGTCATGGTTTTGATATCTTTGGTGTCTTTTGATGCGTCATAGCCAAGTTTGCTAAGAGTTTGGTTTTTCTGGTCTTCAGATAGAGAAGAACCTAGGACATATTCGGGTTGTACATAGGTTTCATCGATTACTTTTTGAACATCAGTTGCTGCGTGGACACTCGTCATAGCTGTTACGGCCCACAATACTGCAGCACTTGTTAGAAAGAATTTCTTTCTCATGGGGTATTCCCTCCTTTACCCTTCTAGGTTAATAAAACAATCTTAAAGAAAGCTTATAGTGAAAAACACCTGGTCAAACCAGATGTTTAGAAGAAATTAAAGAATTTCATGATATAGAGATTAAAGCGAACCTGTCTCGAGTAGTAATAATTTCCACCATTTTCATAGAGTTCGGCTCCGTGAAAGATAGAAATAGGGTTGATATAGGTATAGGTCTTCCCTGTAGTATTACCAAGGATTGGAGCGACCGTTTCTCGGGAGTAACGCTTGGCTAGGGCCAGAGTATTTTCCTTGCCATTCTGAGCGATAAAGTCGATATAGGCAGGTCCAAAATTATAGGCTTGAACAGCGGTCCAGACATCTACTCCTTTGCTCTGTGCCAAATAGAGATTATCTGTTAGTGTCTGAACCCCTTGGCGAATACTAGAGGCATCGTCTTTGATGGTATTGGTAGCGCCACTAGCAGACTCACTAGACTGCATGACATCCCGCTCTTTTCCCTTCGTTTCCGTATAAATCATGGCGAGCACCAACTCTTCATTGGCTGGAGTATCTCTTTCGCTCAAGATTTCTCGCACCATGGGTTGGTAGGTCATGACTTGTTTAACATCCTGATGGATATGATAAGCTTTGTATCCTGCGAAAAGGAAGACTGCTAGCACAAGCACTCTTCTTATAAATTTAAACATTATTTACTTTGAATATCCTCGATATTTTTGATTAAGATAGAATAGGTTCCATTGTCATTTTGGATAAACTCAACAGACTGCGCATCTTGATAGACGTTATTGGGAACGATGAGTTCAATTCCATTTGACAAGGAAAGTTTTTGATTTTCAAATTTCTTGAGCTGACGACTGGCATCAATTTCATCAAACTGGACTGGTTCTGGTACGGCTTCCTTGACTTGGTCGATAAAGCTCAAACGAGCTGTCAGATTGTTGTCAAAAAGGTCATTAGCCAATTTTTCAGGTGACAGTTCATTGCTTTCTTCAAGATTGTTGAAAATCGCTGATTTGACCTTGGATTGAAATTGAAAATCATCTGTGTTAAAGGACTCTGCAATTCTCTGGGCCGTTTTTTCCAGTTCCTTGATGGATTTTTTTGGCGAAATCTTAGGTGCAACAGCTAGGAGATTTTCTGAAAAGTAGTTCAAAAAAGTCCCATTGTACTTGATGCGTTTTTCGATGAGATGGTACTTGCGGCTTTGAAGATTGACCACCAAAGCCTCATCAGCCCCCGTTCCAAATCCAGGCAGGTTATTCTGAGTCAGCTTGATTGGATTATCAACTTCTCCACCGAGGTGGATCAAGGTCTCGCGCAGGGCAATTCGCAAGAAAGCAAAATGTTCAACGCCTTCTTTAGAAAACTGAACAAAAACCAAGTCATTGGTCTTGAGATTTTCAGAAATGCTAAACTCCTCTTTCCAGAGATTAGCCAGTGTTACTGATGTCTCCACCAAATCGTCTGTGATGTGATTGAAGAAGGGATTTTCTTCTTCGAAAATCCCAGTCTTAGCTTCATCTGAATACACACGTTCAATTTTTTTACGCAGGTATTCCTCGATTTTTGGAGTGATATTGAGAAACTTATCCGCTAGAAACAGCTCGGTTTCATCTGGGCTGAACTGATGGATAATAGCTTTCTTAATATAAATGTCCATAAAAGTATTAGTCCTCGTATAGTGGGAAGGCATCTGTCAATTCTTTGACCGCACTTCTCACTTCTTCTAATACAGCCTCATTTTCTGCATTTTTAAGGGTTTTAATGATGAGTTCAGCCACTTTACGGCTTTCTTCTTCACCAAATCCACGTGCAGTGATGGCTGCTGCTCCGATACGAATTCCACTTGTCTTGAATGGTGACAAGGTTTCGTATGGAATTGAGTTTTTATTTAGGGTAATATTAACTTCATCCAGCAAGTTTTGAGCCACTTTTCCGTTTTCTACAACCTTAGTCACATCCACTAGGAAGAGATGATTTTCAGTACCACCTGAGATGATACGGAAATCAGGGTCTTGCAAGAAGACTTCAACCATAGCCTTGCTGTTTTTGATGACATTAGCAGCATATTCCTTGAAGGCTGGGTCCAAAACTTCTTTGAATGAAACCGCCTTAGCAGCAACAACATGCTCTAAAGGACCGCCTTGAATACCTGGGAAAATAGCTGAGTTGATTTTCTTAGCTAGGTCCTCATCATTTGTCAAGATCAAACCACCACGCGGTCCACGAAGAGTTTTGTGGGTCGTTGTTGTAGTGATATGAGCGTATGGTACTGGGCTTGGATGAAGTCCAGCTGCAACCAAACCAGCGATATGGGCCATATCGACCATAAGCTTAGCCCCAACAGCATCTGCGATTTCACGGAATTTTGAGAAGTCGATAATTTGAGAATAAGCTGATGCACCTGCTACGATTAGTTTTGGTTTTACTTCTTGGGCTTGTTTCAAGATTGCATCAAAGTCCAAGAGTTCCGTTTCAGGATCCACACTGTAAGAAACAAAGTTGTAGGTTTGACCAGAGAAGCTAACTGGAGCTCCGTGGGTCAAGTGTCCACCTGCTGCCAAATCCATCCCCATAACGGTATCACCTGGCTCAATCAAGGCCATGTAAGCCGCACAGTTGGCTTGGCTTCCTGAGTGAGGTTGGACATTGGCGAATTTAGCACCGAAAATTTCTTTTGCACGTTCAATAGCTAGAGTTTCTACCACGTCTACTACATCAGTTCCACCATAATAACGACGTCCTGGGTAACCCTCGGCATATTTGTTTGTCAAGATAGACCCTTGAGCTGCCATAACAGCCTTGGAAACCACGTTTTCCGAAGCAATCAACTCGATATTGTTTTGTTGGCGTTCTTCTTCTTTGGCAATAGCATTCCAGAGATCAGCATCGTATGCTTTAAAATCGTCTTTGTCAAAAATCATAGGTCTTCTCCTTTATAGTGTGACTGGTCCTTTAGTTTTTTTTCAATAAGAAAATCAACTAAAAGATGCGAATAAACCGTTTCTGCACTTTATCACAAGTATAACCAACTTTTTCATAAAATGCATGAGCTCCCAGACGATGATCAGCAGAGTTTAAGCGGATAAACCCATAACCCCGTCTTTTTGCTTCTTGATCCAACCCTTGCAGTAAGTTTTTACCGATACCTTGCCCTTGTGCTTGAGGTGAAACCGCTAAGCCTAAGATATTAAATCCTGCTTTGGAATAGAGGGATTCATAAACTTCAGCATGGACATATCCAAGTAGGACATGGCTGACTTCATCCTCATAACCAAGTAGGAAATGATGAGAATCCTGAGACAGTCTAGCTAGTTGACTAGCTGTGTCCTCTGAACTAAAAGAGTAGCCCAAAGCCTCTTGGTTAATCTCACATATAGCATGCACATCTGTTTCTTGCAAATCTCTTAGCATCTCATTCCTCCTCAAAAGAAATCTCTGGCAACCGAGCAAGAATATCTTCTCGCTTAATCGCCCCCTGGCGTAAGATTTTCACCTTATCTCCAGACAAATCCAAAATCGTCGAATCCTGTCCAGTTAAAGAAGCATCGTCCTCCAGACCCAAAACCTCTTGGTCAAAATCCTCTAGAATTTGAGCAAAGGTCACTCCACTCGCCTGACCCGAGATATTGGCAGACGGCCCAATCAAGGGTCCTGTCTCTCGAATCAAATCCAGTGTAATGGGATAACTCGGCATCCGAAATCCCACCGTTGAAAGACCAGAATTGACCCAATAGGGAACTCGGTCATTGGCTTCGAGGATAATGGTCAAGGGACCCGGTAAAAAGGCCTCTACAATTTTTTCTAGATAAGTTGGCTGATTCTTTGAAAAGTGCAAGATGTCCTCTAGAGAAGCGACATTAAGATTGAGTGCCTTATCTCTAGGACGACGTTTGAGTTGGTAAACATGGTCGACAGCTTTTTCGTCTAAGGCCTTAGCAAAGAGACCATAAACTGTCTCTGTAGGCAAAACAACAGCTCCGCCCTTTTCCAACTCTTGTCTAATCCTGTCCATCATCAACCACAACCATCCTATCTTGACCAAATTGGTCCTTGAGTGTTCGTACCCGTTTTTCAGGAAGATGTTTCCTAAAAAGCGCAGGAACACTTTGACCTTGCTTGTATCCAATTTCAAGGTAAATCTTACCACCATCTGTGAGATAGTCTTTTGCATCTTCCGCAATTCTGCGGTAAATAGCTAGGCCATCCTCATCTGCAAAGAGAGCTAGATGAGGTTCTGAATGCAAAACATTCAAACCAACCTCTGACTCATCTTCACGAGAGATATAGGGTGGATTGGATACAATTATATCATATTTTTCAGAAATTTCTGCAAAACAATCAGATTTTTTAAAAAATATATTAAGATTTTGATTTTTAGCATTCTCTGATGCAAGCTCTAAGGCGGCTTGGGAAATATCTGCTGCTGTTACTGACCAATCTGGTCTGTTTTTTGCTAATGCAAGAGCTATGGCACCACTTCCAGTCCCGATATCTAGAATATTAAGACTTTCCTCAGGATTTTCTGTGAGGATAAGTTCCACCAACTCTTCTGTTTCTGGACGAGGAATCAAAACTCGCTCATCCACTTTTAACTGCATTCCAAAGAAATCTGCGTGACCAATGATATACTGAGCTGGTTTATGAGACGCTAACTGCTGGAAAATTTCTTCTACAAATTGTGTTTCTTCCTCTGTTACCTCTTGCTGGAGGGCAAAGACAAAGTCTGTAAAAGAGAGATTTTTTAAGCTACGATAGACAAAAGAGAGGCTTTCTGCTTCCTCTCCTTGTCTTATCAACTCTTCTTCAAAATCTGAAAATAATTGAGCTAATTTCATTATTTGTTTAATTCTTCTAATTTTTGTGTTTGGTCATAAAGCACCAAGGCATCCACAACTTCATCCAATTTACCAGACAAAATCGTATCTAGTTTTTGGAGGGTCAAGCCAATACGGTGGTCTGTGACACGGTTTTGTGGGAAATTGTAAGTACGGATACGTTCTGAACGGTCACCAGTACCAATAGTAGACTTACGCTCAGCGTCTTGTTCATCCTGAGCAATCTGAGCAAAGTGGTCAGCAACACGGGCACGAATAATCTTCATAGCTTTCTCACGGTTCTTCTGCTGGGTACGTTCTTCCTGCATTTCAACCTTGATATTGGTTGGCAAGTGAACGATACGCACGGCAGTTGCAACCTTATTGACGTTCTGTCCACCAGCACCAGATGCGTGGTAAATGTCAACACGAAGGTCTTTTGGATCAATATCGTATTCTACTTCTTCCACTTCAGGCATGACAAGGACTGTGGCAGTTGAGGTATGAACACGGCCTTGGCTTTCTGTCACAGGGACACGTTGAACACGGTGGGCACCTGATTCGTACTTGAGTTTAGAGTATACAGATTGACCCGAAACCATGGCAACCACCTCCTTGAAACCACCCACACCGTTCATAGAAGCTTCCATGACTTCAAAGCGCCAGCCTTGGGCTTCCGCATACTTTTGGTACATAGTTAGCAAATCTCCAGCGAAGAGCGCTGCTTCGTCTCCACCAGCAGCTCCACGGATTTCAAGGATGATGTTCTTATCATCGTTTGGATCCTTTGGAAGGAGCAAGATTTTGAGTTTTTCTTCGTATTCTTCTTTTTCAGCCTTGGCATCTTTGAGTTCTTGCTTGGCCATTTCCTCCAAGTCCGCATCTCCACCTGATTCCTTAATCATCTCTTCAGCGTCAACGATGTTTTGAAGGACTTGTTTGTACTCACGGTAGGCTGTTACTGTGTCACGAGTTGAAGCTTCTTCTTTTGAAAGCTCCATGAAACGTTTGGTGTCTGAAACGACATCAGGGTCACTCAGCAATTCTCCTAATTCTTCATAACGGTCTTCTACAGCTTGTAGTTGATCATAGATGTTCATTTTTCTTCATTCTCCTTATTGATTTCAGGGGCAAAATAATGTTTTCGGCAGACTGAGATATAGGTTTCATTGCCACCTATTTGAATTTGTTCACCATCATAGACTGGCACACCATCCTGCGTACGCAATACCATAGTCGCCTTTTTCTTACAGTACTGACAAATGGTCTTGATTTCGTCAATCTTGTCTGCTAAGAGCAAGAGGTATTTGGAACCTTCGAACAATTCATTGCGAAAGTCATTCTTCAAACCAAAAGCCATGACAGGTATGTCTAGCTCGTCCACAACACGAGCTAGGTCGTAAACATGGTGACGCTTGAGAAACTGGGCCTCATCGACCAACACACAGTAAGGTTTTTCAGGTAAGTCTCGGATATAGCCAAAGATATCTGTCGTTTCCTCAATCGCAATGGCTGGGCGTTTCATGCCGATTCGACTCGACACATAGCCAACACCGTCACGCGTATCCAGAGCCGAAGTCATAATCACAACTCCCTTTCCTTGCTCCTCGTAGTTATAGGCCACCTTGAGAATCTCAATCGTCTTACCAGAGTTCATGGTCCCATAACGATAATACAACTGTGCCATGCTTCTATTTCACGTCCATTTCTAAATTTTTGCTACATTCTAGTATATCATAATTTTCTGAAGCTTTAAACGGCAAAATGTGGTAAAATAGAAGAAATCAAAAACTAGTGGAGGAAGCTATTATGCCATTTGTACGCATCGATTTATTTGAAGGTCGCACGCTCGAGCAAAAGAAAGCTCTTGCTAAGGAAGTAACGGAAGCTGTTGTCCGTAACACTGGAGCCCCTCAATCAGCCGTTCATGTCATCATCAACGACATGCCAGAAGGGACTTACTTCCCACAAGGAGAAATGCGCACCAAATAAACCAGCTTAAGCAGTATTGCTTAGGCTTTTTCAATCTCCAAGTAGCATCCATTGAAGAAATAGTCTAATTTTGTTACAATTTGAAGAGATGCTTGGATACATATCCAAAGAAAAGAAATACAAAAGGAATTAGTATGATTACACGTGAATTTGATACCATCGCTGCTATCTCTACTCCACTAGGTGAAGGAGCCATTGGTATTGTCCGCCTGAGCGGAACAGATAGTTTTGCTATTGCCCAAAAGATTTTTAAAGGAAAAGACTTGAGCAAGGTTGCAAGCCATACTCTCAACTACGGACATATCGCTGACCCTCAAACTGGTAAGGTCATGGACGAGGTTATGGTTGGAGCTATGAAGTCTCCAAAGACCTTCACTCGTGAGGATATTATCGAGATTAACACTCACGGTGGGATTGCGGTAACCAATGAGATTCTCCAGTTAGCTATCCGTGAAGGAGCTCGATTGGCTGAACCTGGTGAATTTACCAAGCGCGCCTTTCTAAACGGTCGTGTAGATTTGACACAGGCTGAAGCGGTGATGGACATCATCCGCGCCAAGACAGACAAGGCCATGAATATTGCAGTCAAACAATTGGACGGTTCTCTTTCTGACCTCATTAATAATACTCGCCAAGAAATCCTCAATACACTTGCCCAAGTTGAGGTCAATATCGACTATCCTGAGTATGACGATGTTGAGGAAGCTACTACTGCAGTCGTCCGTGAGAAAACTATGGAGTTTGAGCAATTGCTAACCAATCTCCTTAGAACAGCTCGTCGTGGTAAAATCCTTCGTGAGGGAATTTCAACTGCTATCATCGGACGTCCCAACGTTGGGAAATCGAGCCTCCTCAACAACCTCTTGCGTGAGGACAAGGCCATCGTTACAGACATCGCTGGTACGACACGAGATGTTATCGAAGAATACGTCAACATCAATGGTGTTCCTCTCAAATTGATTGATACAGCTGGTATTCGAGAAACAGATGATATCGTGGAGCAGATCGGTGTTGAGCGTTCGAGAAAAGCCCTCAAGGAAGCTGACTTGGTACTACTAGTATTAAATGCCAGTGAGCCACTGACCTCCCAAGATCGCCAACTATTAGAAATCAGCCAAGATACCAACCGCATTATTCTGCTTAACAAAACTGATCTGCCTGAAGCGATTGAAACTTCGGAACTACCTGAAGATGTCATCCGTATTTCAGTTCTTAAAAACCAAAACATCGATAAGATTGAAGAGCGCATCAACAATCTCTTCTTTGAAAATGCTGGTTTGGTCGAGCAAGATGCTACTTACCTATCTAATGCCCGTCATATTTCCTTGATTGAAAAGGCCGTTGAAAGCTTACAAGCTGTTAATGAAGGGCTGGAACTGGGGATGCCAGTTGATTTGCTTCAAGTTGACTTGACCCGTACTTGGGAAATTCTCGGAGAAATCACTGGAGATGCCGCACCTGATGAACTCATCACCCAACTCTTTAGCCAATTCTGTTTAGGAAAATAAGAAAAATCCATGATCCTTCTTGCGGTCATGGATTTTATTGTCTTTATTAGTAATCTGGTCTAAGGACACCTGTTACAGTTGCCTTAGTTGCTTCGTAGTCGCCATCTACGACAACTTTGATAATGCGTTTAGCATCTTCTTCTGGTGCTGGAACTAGAGGTAATCGAGTTGGTCCAGCTTCGAATCCCATATAGTTAAGGACCGCCTTAACTGGAGCAGGACTTGGATAAGAGAAGAGGGCATTGACTTTAGGAATGAATTTACGCTGAATAGCTGCAGCTTTCTTCATATCGCTTTCTGCAATGGCAGTAAACATCTCGTGCATCTCATCTCCATTTGTATGGGAGGCAACAGAAATAACCCCATCCGCACCAAGGTTCATGGCATGGAAGGCATCTCCATCTTCACCTGTATAAATCAAGAACTCTTCTGGCTTGTGCTCAATCAAGTAAGCCATATTAGCCAAGCTGGTACATTCTTTAACACCGATGATATTTGGGTGGTCAGCCAAGCGAAGCATGGTTTCTGGAGTTAATTCAACAACTACACGCCCTGGAATGTTATAAATGATAATAGGTAAATCTGATGCATCTGCAATAGCTTTAAAGTGCTGATACATGCCTTCTTGAGAAGGTTTGTTGTAGTATGGTACGATCGCAAGTCCAGCAGCGAAGCCACCAAAGTCTGCTACTTCTTTGACAAACTCGATCGAGTCACGTGTATCATTGGTACCTACACCCGCAATCAAAGGAACACGTCCATTAACAATCTTTTGTACAGCCGCAAAGAGTTCCAACTCCTCATCGTGGGTCAAGGTCGGACTCTCAGCAGTCGTTCCAGCTAGAAGAATGCCGTCTGTGTGATGGGCCAATAAATGCTCAATCAAGGCTGGAATGGCATCAAAGTTGATGGAGCCATCCTCATGGAAAGGGGTAATAAAGGCCGTGATGATTTTACACTCTTTTAAATCTTGATAAGACATGAGAAACACCTCTCTATTTCAAAGAAGGAGTTCATCTGAACTCCTAAACGATATGACTATTTTAATTCAAATTTCAACTCAGCTGTTGGACGAACCAATCCACGTTCATGAAGCGTTTCTGCAATCTGAACTGAGTTCCAGGCAGCACCTTTGAGAAGGTTATCTGAAACAACCCACATGTGGATTCCTTTTTCTGCATCCAAGTCTTTACGGATACGACCAACAAAGGTATCACGTGAACCAACTGCATTGATGGCTTGTGGATAGATTTGATGAGCTACATCATCTTCAAGAACTGCACCTGGGAAGGCTGCGATAGCTGCTTTCACTTCTTCGATTGGGGCCACTTCTTTTGTTTCGATATAAACTGACTCAGAGTGAGCTGATAAGACTGGAATACGAACACATGTTGCAGACACTGCGATGCTGTCATCTTCCATGATTTTCTTCGTTTCCTTGGTCATCTTCATCTCTTCGTAAGTGTAATCATTGTCTGTGAAGACATCGATTTGCGGAAGAGCGTTAAAGGCGATAGGATAGTGTTTCTTGTCACCACCTGAAGGCAAGATTTCCGCATGCAAATCACGTGGATTCACACCATCATTCAAGACTTCACGAAGTTCACGTTGTGTTTCAAGAATCGCTCCCATACCTGCACCAGAGACTGCTTGGTAAGTTGAAACGATGATACGATCCAAGCCCCATGTTTGACGAACAGGCTCAAGAGCCACCATCATTTGGATTGTTGAACAGTTAGGGCAGGCAATGATTCCGTTGTGGGCATCAAGTGCATGAGCATTGACCTCTGGAACAACCAAAGGAACATCTGGATTTTGACGGAAATAAGATGTGTTATCTACTACTACTGCCCCAGCTTGAACTGCGTATGGTGCATACTTAGCTGATGTCGAACCACCTGCTGAGAAGAGTGCAATATCAACACCCTCAAAGGCTGTCTCAGTTGTTTCTTCAATCGTAATATCTTGGTCTTTAAATTTCAAAGTTTTGCCTGCTGAACGTGCAGAAGCAAGGTAACGAATTTTATCGATTGGAAGTGTTGATTCTTCCAACATTTTTATCATCTGAGCTCCGACAGCACCTGTCGCGCCGACTACAGCAACTGTATATCCCATAAATAACCTCTTTCGGAATTTTCTAAAAATTTCTATAATAGATGTATTATACTACTTTTTCCAGAAATTGAAAAGCATTTTTGGGTTATATTTTCTGAAAATTAAAAATCCCTAGTCATTGACCAGGGACTAAGAGGCATCTTCATGTGATGAGCAGGTTCACACAACTCATCAAGGTCCGCTCCTGCGTTATGACCTCCTTATGCTCAATAGCAGTCCGAAGACTGCCTATCGACTCATCGCATCTACTATTCTACTAGATAGAGTCACTTTTGTCAACATCCAAAACTCTTGGGCTTCATTTTCATAGAGGTATAAGAAAAGCCTTGGTCTCCCAAGGTCATTTTGTTTCTATCATGCTAATTGCCGGGATTGAACCGGCGACCTCATCCTTACCATGGATGCGCTCTGCCAACTGAGCTAAATCAGCTTACCTAAAAAGTATACTATAGTTCTATGTTCTTGTCAAGCGCTCTCTTTTAATTTTATGGAATGAAAAAAGCTAGATTTAGCAAGAATCTAGCTTATAAACTTCTTATTTTGTTAGATCGATTCGCTGTCCCAATTTACCAATCAAAATCGCTCCCACTATAAGTGATGCAAACTCACCAATTCCAGTAGAGAACCATGTGAAGAAGAAGGGAGCTTCTGTCAAGATATGGAGTTCAGCTGCAATGGTAATCATTGAAATGGAGAAGAGGATTGAAAAGAAGAAATGATCTTTTCGAATCAATCCGTTAAAGAGGTAATCTTTGCTGTATTTTGCAAAGAGCAATACCCCTAGACTAAGGAAAACTAGGGTAGAACCTCCACCGACAAAGACATCTATTAGGCCAAAACTACTAAATAAATTAGCAATCATACATCCAATTGTCACACCGATGATATATTTAGGGTTGTAAAAGGCCAAGAAATTCAACATTTCTGAAATACGGAACTGATACGCCCCAAAACTAAGAACATTGATTGGTGGCGTAATAGTCAAAACTACATAAATAGCAGCAACAATGGCAATATCTGCCATGTCACGAACAGTTAATTTTTTCATGTTTTCTCCTTTGGCGGTTTCCCGCGTAAAATATGCTTGGTGAAAGAAGCTAAGCACCAAGGGTTGAGGTTATCAACCTTACTAGTATAGCACATTAGCCCGCTTTATGCTATACTAAAATCATGAAAAGACTAATAAAAGCTTTCTTTGATAACGAGATTCTCTCCTACCTATTTTTTGGTGGTGCTACTACTCTGGTTTCTATTTCATCACGTTTGGTTATTTACCATATCAGCCACCAGGAATTCCTCGCAACTGCCCTCGCAAATATTATTGGGATTCTCTTCGCCTTTCTCACAAATGATACAATCGTCTTTAAACAAGTGAGAAGGAATTGGCCGACTCGCCTGGCTAAGTTTTTCTTAGCTCGTCTCTCTACTCTTGGACTGGACCTTCTTTTAACTTATATCTTTGTTACAACCTTTCCTGATGTTATTGGCCAGTTTGTTGAATATAATATAGATAGGGTTAATATGATTGAAACTATCCTAGCACAAATTTTGATCATCATTTTAAACTATATTTTCAGTAAAATCTATATTTTTAAAAGGGACAACTGACCGCTTTAAGCGTTCAAGTTGCTTTTTGTCACAATTTAGGATATAATAAATTAGAAAATTAGGAAAGGAATTTATGAAAATGTTAAAGGATCTTAAAGAATTCTTGCTTCGTGGTAATGTCGTTGACCTTGCTGTCGGTGTGATCATTGCCTCTGCTTTTGGTGCTATCGTTACTTCATTTGTTAATGATATCATCACTCCACTCCTATTGAACCCAGCCTTGGAAGCTGCGCAAGTACAAAACATCGCTGAGCTTGCATGGAATGGTGTTACATATGGTAAATTCTTGAGCGCTGTTATCAACTTCCTTGTTGTGGGTACAGTTCTCTTCTTCGTTATCAAAGGTATTGAAAAAGCTCAAAACCTTCGTAAGAAAGAGGAAGTGGTTGAGGAAGCACCTGCTGCTCCAACTGAACTTGAAGTTCTTCAAGAAATCAAAGCTCTTCTTGAGAAAAAATAAAACAGATAAAGGATCTAGCTTAAAGCTAAATCCTTTTTCTTTACTCTTTTGGTAACTTCCCAGCCTTTTCGAGCATTTTCTTAATCAAGTAAGGCATCTTCACATTTTCACGACCTTTTTTCTCAATGAGTTTTTTGACAAATTCTGGCATCTGAAGGTCGTCTGTCTCCTCCATGATGTCCTTGGTAGTTGCCGAAGGTGCTAACTCATCAAAAGTTTCTTCTTCTGGGAGAAAAGCTTTAAATTCTTTGTCTTCATTGGCTCTTACAGTAG